>NZ_JBGQQY010000016.1:0-43080 GCF_045528545.1 Ruoffia sp. FAM 26254 | reverse complement strand
GTGTCATCGATTGCACACAAACGGAACACGATTCCACGGAAATCCTTACACTACCGAACACCGTTGGAAGTATTTTTGAGTTACTTAGATGAAGCAGTTTTGTCTAGCTTAATTTGACAAATCAAATTTTTAAAATTCCGCTTTGGTCATAAGGCTTTAGGTATTCTTAGCAATTAAAGTGGAGTACGCACCAATTACTTGATACGCAGGGTATTATAATTGAAATGTAGTCAATCTCACAATATTAATGTTACCCATAATGCAATTTGGCTGTGAGGCTTTATTCGATGATCTCCATATTTTTGATCACCATATAAAGGTGAGCCAATTGCTTGAAACTGTACCCGAATCTGATGTGATCGGCCAGTATGCAATTGAACTCGTACTAATGACATACCGTGCTGATAAGCTAGAACTTCATAACTTAAGTAAGCCTTTTTAGCCTGGTTATGATTTTTATCAACAGTGTAAACTTGATTCGTTTTACGATTCTTCCAGAGGTAATGTGTCAATGTCCCCTTCATCCTAGGTAACTTCCCCATTACTACGGCCAGATAATATCTTTTCAAGTCATGTTTTCTTAATGTATTAGATAATCTGGATCCCGCTTTTGATGTCTTGGCAAATACCATCGCACCCCCGACAGGTCTATCAAGCCGATGCACTAGTCCTAAGTAAACATTAGCTGGCTTCTTATCTCTGACTTTTATAAATTGCTTTAGATGATTGAGTACATCTAAATCTTTACTACTATCTTCTTGTACAGGAACATTAACCGGCTTCTCAATAACTAAAAGATGGTTATCTTCGTACAAAATTGGCACATTCATAATACCCTCCTATAAATATAATGTATCTATCCTAACATGGAAAAATAAAAAGGCAATAGGATGCTGTTTAATTGTTATAACGTATTATTTTTATAATTGCTTATTTTAAACAAAATGAATCTATGGTGTATTAGCATTAGATATCCCCCTTGTATATAAAGCGATAATTCCTTTCATTAGTATGAATTAAATTCTGTGATATAATTTATACTATCAAAGAATTCGCTTATCATCTAATTATTCTCAATGAAAGAAGGAATGCATCATGGCAGAGAAAGAGACAAAAGCAAAGGTAATTGATCGTTATATTGTGCAAGCTGATATCGAAGGTTTTTCATATACTATGGATTATACTGAACGAATGCCTGAATTTACTAGTCAGGGTACTTCACCAACTGGACTATTATTAGTTTCTTTATCTGGGTGTCATTTGATGACAGCAGTATCATACTTGAATATGAAAAAGATAGAATTTTCACAATTAACTGCTCGTGTGGCAGGTGATTTTATTGATGAGAACAGAGAGTGGCGATTAGATGCATCTGTTGAACTTGTAACTGATGCTATATTGAATGAGGATCAATTAGCTGGGTTAGAACGTTTTATTCACCGCCATTGTAAAGTTTCAAGTATTTTAAGCAAAGGCAATAATATCAACTTAAATATTAAATTAGTATAAAAAATAGAAGTGGATAGAATACCTATCTCACTTCTGTTTTTTACTTTATAACTCTATTGTCTCACCAATTACTGGAACATAACCCACCCCATTAGCTAATAATTTGGTAAATTGTGCCGGATCTTGTTCAATTAATGGGAAAGTATTATAGTGAATTGGTACAACTTTCTTTGCATTTAACCATTTGGCTGCAACGGCTGCATCTTCTGGTCCCATCGTAAAATTATCACCAATTGGAATAAATGCTAAATCAATATCATTGAACTCGCCAATTAATTTCATATCTGAATATAAGGCTGTGTCACCAACGTGATAAAATGTTTGCTCATCAGCTGTTATCAAAATCCCAGTGGCTAAGCCAAGTGTAAAAGGTTTTCCATCTATTTCAATTGATGATCCATGAATAGCTGGTGTTAACTTAACCCGCCCAAAGTTAAAGTCATGAGCACCACCAGGTTGCATACCGTGTAAATTCTCTAAACCTAATGAATTTAAATAGCCAACAACTTCAACAGTGGATACAACCAATGCGCCAGTTCTTTTAGCGAGAGCCATAGTATCTCCAATGTGATCCGAATGTCCATGGGTCACTAAGATAACATCTGCTTCCACCGTATTCGCATGTAAATCAGTCAATCCATTCCCAGTAATAAAAGGATCAATTAATATTTTTGTGCCATCTTGTGTTTTTATACTAACCACAGCATGTCCGTGAAATTTTGCTTTCATAATAATTAGTACCTCCTCAAAAATAAGTCATGTAACCGCTCCATACTATTTAGTTTAATGATTTCATAGAAACAATTCAATGAATACACTTGTTAGACATACTCATCTTCTCAAATTAAAATACTAAATTAACAAATTCCAGTTTCACAAAAATAATCTGCAAGTCGAAATTATAATTGAGTATTCCAACTTTCAGATATGGCTTTTTATACAAATCAAAAATTTTCACCGCTGAACATTTCATCAGATGCTACTACTATCTCAATATTTTTTTAAGCACCTTACTTTTCAAAGAAAGCTAGAACTGGTTTAGATTGTCTAAAATTTAAGTAAGGTACAACTTTCATTTTGTAAACTCCATAGTTAAAATACTATGCATCCTTATTTGTCTGGCTCTGCCCTCCTTACTATTAAAATAGTATCACTAATACAAGAAAAACATTCGAAATAGCGATTACACACATACATGAATGTACTAAAAAAGAGCATTAAAACTGAACATACTTGCAAACAAGTCAGTCTCAATGCTCGTTATGATTTATTAAGTAAAACCGATTAACTTATCTATGTGAGTTATTAAATATTTGCTTTCTTTAGAATATTTGCAATAAATGGTGCCTCTACTGTATCAACATTGGCAAAGCCATCAATATTCATGCGTTCAAAGTTTCCATTTACCCCTATAATATGTCCTGTAGGATCAACCATTGCATCAACACCGACTTCTTCTGCAAAGAACGTTGTATATTTGGAGATGATTTGGTCTTTAAATTTATTTTCATCCAATTCAACACTTAAATGATAGCCTGCCAAAGCTGTCGTATAACTACCCGCTTTCGCGTATTCTGTTTCTTTAATGACTTCAGCATTTACTAAAGTTGAAAAAAATTTTTCAAATGGATTTACCTTAAAGTCAATTTGTGTTCCTTGTTGAACACGGCCAAATTCTATTAAACCACTGCGGACAAAGCCAGCAAATGATGCGCCAATAGCTAGAATATACTTATCTTTGGCAAATGCTTCTAATTCGGCTTTGATGTCTTTAATTAGTAGTTTAATCGCTTGTCCATACTGTAGACGATTAGATAGTATTGAGCCATCAGAGAAAGCTAAGACATCATAGTCAGATAATTTACTTGCAAATTCTTTGACTGATTCTTTGTAACCTAATTCCTCTTTGATGATAAAGAAATCAACATGTTCAGTATATCGTTTAAATGATTCATACAGATCATATTCACCATGCACTCCCGTTATGACTGGGATTAACACTTTGGCATTCGATGATATTTCTGGAATCTCTAATGCAGGTTTTACATCTTCAGAATTAGATACCAATTCAATGTCTGAGAATACATCAGCTAATGGTTCTGCATAAAGACGAGCCAATTCTTCTAAAGAGTATGTTTGATCAAATTTTGCTTCATCACTGCTATTCGTTTGAGCAACTATGACCCCACCTTCAACTTCAACATCAGAAGCGACTTCTACTAAGAATCCTAAGGCAGATTTTTTATGTAAGTATTCTGCTTTCATTTCAAAACCGATCGCATTACCTAGAGCCATTTCAATCAGATTCATTTCAATCGTCTTATCGTCCATGGTTGAGATTGAACGAACTTTATTCTCGTTAATTAAGTTCGTAATCGTTTCAAAGGTAGCTTTAATTTCATCAGTATCTAGTAAATCATCTGCATTTAATCTAGCTTCTAATAAAACAATTTTTGAGTCTATAGATTTAAATTCTCGCGAATTGACTTTTGTAAAGTCTGTTGTTGCAACGGCAAAGCTAATAAGTGATGGTGGGACTTCAATATCTTCGAAGGTACCACTCATACTGTCCTTACCGCCAATGGCAGCTAAACCTAATTGTTTCATTGATTTAAAGGCTCCAAGTAAGGCAGCAGTCGGTTTTCCCCAACTATTCTCATTCACCATACTCTCAAAGAATTCTTGTAATGTTAAGCGAGTTTCTTGATAAGGAACACCTAAGGCCACAGCTTTAGCTACTGAATTAACAACGGCATAATAAGCACCGTGGTATGGTGAGAGCGTTGCTAGATCAGGTTTGAATGAAACAGTCATGACTGAAGCAGTTGAAGTATCTTGGCCTAAGACAGGTATTTTTGCGACCATTCCTTCTTGAGGAGTTATTTGCTTCTCCCCACCTAATGGTGCAAGAACTGTATTTTTCCCAATTGTAAAATCAAAGTTTTGTGATAATGCTTTTTGACTCGCATTTTCAATCGATTGTAACTGAGTTAATACATGTCGTGAATCAGAAAAGAATTGACTTACATCAGAATAATTAATGATAGCATCAGCTGCTTTGGCTCCACCATTCGATTCTAAGAATGAACGTTTTATGCGGAAAACCTCTTCACCGTTATAACGCATCACCATATAAGATGAATCAGTCACTTCTGCCACAACTGTCGCTTCTAAGTCCTCAGCTTCTGATAGAGTAATAAATTTATCAACATCATCTTTAGAAACGACAACAGCCATTCGTTCTTGAGACTCTGATAAGGCGATTTCGCTAGGATCCATTCCTTCATATTTAGTCGGAACTTTATCTAATTCAATGGTCAAGCCATCAGCTAGTTCACCAATAGCTACTGATACACCCCCAGCACCAAAGTCATTCGATTTCTTAATTAAGCGCGTAGCTTCTGGATTACGGAATAAGCGAATAATCTTTCGTTCGATGGTCGGGCTCCCTTTTTGGACTTCTGCCCCTTGTAGTTCGATTGATTTCTCAGTTTGAACCATTGAAGATCCAACTGCTGCACCTAATCCGTCACGTCCAGTACGTCCACCAAGTAAAATAATTAAATCCGTAGGTTCTGGTTTGATACGTACAACGTTATCAACTGGAGCAGCAGCAACTAAGGCACCTAATTCCATTCTCTTAGCTTCAAAGGCGTCATGGTAATATTCGCGCACGTAACCAGCACTTTGTCCGATTTGGTTACTGTAGTCACTATATCCCATAGCAGCACGTTGTGAGATGATACGTTGTGGTAATTTACCATCTCGTGTTGATTCATATGACGCATTCGGGTTTTTAGCTCCAGTAATTCGCATCGCTTGATGAACGTAACTACGACCTGAAAGCGGATCACGAATCCCCCCACCAATACATGTAGCCGCCCCTCCGAAAGGTTCAATCTCAGTTGGGTGATTGTGAGTTTCATTTTTAAAGTAGAGTAAATAATCTTCTTCAACACCCTCAACATCCACTTTAATGCGAATACAACAAGCATTCACTTCATCAGATTCATCTAAGTTATCTAACAGACCTAATTGTTTTGCATGTTTTGCATTAATCGTTGCAAGATCCATTAATGTAACTGGCTTAACTTTAGGACGATTAGCATAGACTGAATCACGCACGTCATTATACTCTGCGATAGTAGCTTCAATGGCTTCTTGGTATTTACCTTCAGTCACGGATATGTCTGTTAATTCAGTTAAAAATGTCGTATGGCGACAGTGATCTGACCAGTATGTATCGATGACTTTTAATTGGAAGACAGTTGGATTAACTGCTTCTGATTGAAAATACGCTTGAACGACTTCAATATCAGCAAGGTCCATTGAATAATCTTTAATTAACTCTTGTAAGCCAGCCGTATCTAAATCATTAAAACCTTCTATTCCTTGTAAATCTAAGCCTTGGCTGACTCCCATATCATAATTTAAAGCATTAAAAGAAACGAGTTCAGTTTCTGTTTCATTAATATAATATGTTTTGAAAGTTTTTACTTCGACTTCAGTTAAACCTTTTAAATCAATAATTCTTGAATGATGTAAAGAAAGATCATGCCCTTTAATATTTTGTATAATACGGTTAGTCATCTCTTCGACCTCATCATATTGCCCCAATACTTGGCGATAACGAAAAGCAGTGGAAATGTTAAATGACTCTAAGTTTTCGTAAATAAGACCTTGTTCAAATAAAGGCTCTACTAATGTTAAATCACCTTCATCCGAAGTTTCAAAAACGTCATATTGCTTTACTGCTTGCAAGTTTGTTAATTTCAAGAAATGATGCGCTTCTTTTAATAAGAATGAAGAATCTGGCGCTGGTACTACAATAAATTTGCTCATTAAATTGTCCTTTCCTTATAAATCATTAAAATATTGTGCTAATTCAATAGGGTCAACAAGTTGCCCTTCCTTGTAAACGCGCATATTTCCCCCAGAAATTTCATCGATAAGAATAATATTATCTGGATGATTAACATAACCGAACTCTAATTTTATATCGTATAAATCAAACCCATGTTCAGCTAGTTTTTTCTGGATGATCTGTGCTATTTGAATATTTAAATCAATTAATATCTCATATTGTTTATTCGTTAATATATTTAAGGTAATTAGCCCATCTTTAGTCACTAATGGATCTTGTCTTTTATCGTCTTTTAACGTAAATTCGACATAATTATTTAGTTTTGCTCCATCTTCAATATATTCCCCGTATCGACGAATAAATGAACCCGTTGCCTTAAATCGAGTAATGACTTCTAACCCTTTACCGAATACACTTGCAGACTTCACTGTCATTGTATTTTCATTAAGATTTGAATCAATAAAATGAGTAGGAATACCAGACTGGTTAAGTAATTGAAAGAATAATGTTGTTAATCTTAAGTTTAAATTTCCCATACCTTCAATAGATAAACCAATTTGATTCGCACCAGGATCAAACTTACCGTCTGTCCCCGTCACATCATCTTTAAACTTTAGAATCATCGACTGATTCAATCCTTGATAAATATCTTTAGTTTTCCCTTGATAGAGTAATTCCATGTCTGTCCCCTTTTCTTTATCAGAATAAGTCTTGCCATGCCTTTAGGCTTGTTGATTGATAGAGCATCGTTTCTAACTGATTATAGTCAGGTTTTGTAAGTGTAAAGTGCCCCATCTTGCGTTGTTTTTTAGCTTCCCCTTTGTCATATATGTGATAAATCGCTTCGGAATATTGTTGACTAACTTTTTCAACATAAGGTAAATGTTGACCTAAAATATTAATCATTAATCCTGGTTCAAACAAGCGAATATTAATCAGTGAACGACCTGTTATTCCAAGAATATGTTGATCAAATTGAGATACGTTAGTCGCTTCGATTGTATAATGCCCAGTATTATGAGGTCTGGGAGCAATTTCGTTAACAAATACTTCTTCATCCTCAGTAATAAAGAATTCAATCCCACATACACCAATAAGCTTCCCTGCTTTAGCAATCTTCTCAGCAATGTCATATATTTGATCAGTCAAGTCCTCAGAGTAATTCGCTCCAACAATACTGGAGTATAAGACACCATTGATATGTTGATTTTGACTTATTGGAAATATTTCAATATTGCCATATAAATCCTGAGAAACGATGACTGACACTTCATATTTAAAGTCACAAAATGCCTCTAAAATTAATGATTGCTCTTCTAACAAGGCTTCAATATCTGATCGCTTCGTTTCTAAATCTGATTTGTCAGTTAAGAAAACTTGTCCTTTACCGTCGTAACCAAAACGTGTTGTTTTTAAAAACGCTGGTAAATTGATTGCTTTTATTGCATCTGTTAAATCTGTCCAACTATTCACTTCAGTAAAGTCAGTCGTAGGTATGCCTTGTTGATTCAGCCAATCCTTTTCTTTAATTCGATCTTGTGAGTTCAGTAATAAGCTTGTCCCTTGTGGTAAATAACTTTCACTTTCCAGTTCTTTAAGTAGGTCACCATCAATATTTTCAAACTCATATGTGACTACATCAACGCTTTGAACAAATTTCAATAAAGCTTCCCTGTTCGTAAAATCCGCTACTGTTGTTGAATGGGCAACAGCAAAGCCGCAAGAAGTTGGGTTAGGATCATACATCGCTACTTTATAGCCCATCTTTTGGGCAGATTGAGCTAACATCTTTCCAAGTTGTCCAGCACCAATAATACCAATCGTTGCGCCCGGTTGAATCACCTTAGTCATTCAACTCACCAGTACTCTCCAGAGCAGCTTGTCGTTGATTCACTTGAAATTCTTTTAAAGAATTCTCAACTATTTTGTCAGTCACAGCAAGAATTCTTGCTGCCATTAATCCAGCATTTTTGGCTCCTGCTGGTCCGATTGCCATCGTTGCGACTGGTACACCAGCTGGCATTTGGACGATTGAAAGGAGTGAATCCATCCCACTTAGTGCGCTTGATTTTATCGGTATACCAATAACGGGCAATGTAGTACTTGAAGCAATCATACCTGGTAAGTGAGCAGCTCCTCCAGCACCTGCGATGATCACCTTATAACCATTGCTCTTAGCATTTTCTGCAAAAGAAATCATCTCCGTAGGCATACGATGAGCCGAGATTACCTTTGTATCGTAAGTTAAATTTAGTGTATCTAAAAATTGACAACAATGTTGCATTTGTTCCCAATCAGAAATACTGCCCATGACTACAGCAATATCTGTTTGTTCTGTCATGCTTTACGCCTCCTTATTTCGATGTAAACCAATGTCTGTTCGGTAGAATGTATCTTGAATATCAAATTGTTTCATATCGTTATAAACTTTTTCCCTAGCTTCTTCAATAGTATCGCCACTAGAAGTAACCATTAAGATTCGCCCGCCACTTGATTGGAGTCCTTTCTCAGGACTACCATCCACCCCTGCAAAGTAAACATTGTCTTCAATTGTCTTTGGAATATTTAAAGGAATATTTGCTTTTGGCAGACTTGGATAGCCTTCGGCTGCAAGTACAACTCCTAGATTAAATTGCTTTTTAAAACGAATATCTATAGGTGATTGTTCTAAATGAGCTTGAGCAACTTCATAGAAGTCATTCTCTAACAACGTAAGTAAAACTTGAGTCTCTGGATCTCCCAAGCGAGTATTAAATTCAATCACTTTTGGCCCCTCACTCGTCCAGATAATTCCAGTATAAAGAATACCAGTGAACGGTGTTTCGTTCTCGATCATTTGATTGGCAATGGAATGAACAATCTCCGTCAACACACGGTGTTCTGCTTCTTCATCAAACCAAGGAACTGGAGCGAAAGAACCCATGCCTCCCGTATTCAATCCTAAATCATTATCAAACGCACGCTTATAATCACACGCCGTACCAAGCGATATAATATGATCTCCATTAACTAAACTAAAGTGAGAAAATTCTGTTCCAGTTAAGAATTCTTCAATGAGCACTTCTTTATTACTCTTATCCATCATCAACTCGAGGGAACTCACAGCTTCCTCCATCGTTTCTGGAATAACGACACCTTTACCACTCATTAGGCCATCTGCTTTGATAACAAATGGTAACCCTAAGGCTTCTGCATATTCAATCGCTTCTAGACATTCTCCGGCTTTAAAGAAACGATGTTTAGCAGTATTAACTTTTGCAAGTGACATTATATCTTTAGCGAAATTTTTTGAGTTTTCTAATCGTGCAGCTGCTTTTGTTGGCCCTATGATAGGTAAATTGAGACTTATAAAATAATCAACAATGCCCAACTCCAAAGGTTGTTCGGGACCAACAAATGTCAGGTCAATCGCTGAACTTTCTACAAACTCCGCTAAACGTTCGATTTCTGTTACCGGAATATTTACACATTCTATATTATGATTAGTCATAATCATACCTGGATTACCCGGGGCAACATATACTTGCTCTACTTGAGGACTGCGGGCAAAAGCAAGTGCCAAGGCATGCTCACGTCCGCCCGATCCAATAATTAAGATATCTTTCATTGGGTTCTCTCCTAATTAATATATTTTAGTGTCTGAAATGGCGGTAACCAGTCATAACCATAGCAACGTCATTGTCATCACAAACTTGAACAGAGTCTTGATCATATTTCGACCCTCCTGGTTGAGCAATCGCTGTGATACCTCGACGATGTGCTAATTTTGCAGTATCTGACATTGGTAAAAATGCATCACTTGACATCACATATGTCTGTCTTAAAGTTGCATCTTTCTCTTCGGCTTGTTTTAGTGCAATCTCAGCAGAACCAACACGGTTCATCTGCCCTGCTCCAATTCCTAAGGTCATATAATCATTTGTCACTACTATTGCATTACTTTTAACATGTTTTACAACTTTCATACCAAAGTTCATCGCTTTTAGTTCTTCAAGTGTCGGTTGTCGTTTTGTCGAGACATCCCATGTATTTGGAATGTCTGTTAAAGAATCTTTCACCAATTCATTGGATTGATCCACTGCTTGTACTAATAATCCACCTGAAACTGAAACATATTCTTCTTGATCAATATTTGATTCTTCATCAAAATCGATAGTTAAAAGACGTAAGTTTTTCTTTTTAGTTAATCTTTCCAATGCTTCTGGACTAAAGCTTGGTGCTACTATAATTTCTAAGAATATTTTCCCTAAAGCATTAGCTAATTCCAATGATACTTCCCGATTCACGACCACAATTCCACCATATATTGAAACAGGGTCCGCTTGTTGACAACGTTCAAAGGCTAATTCAATTGTATCTGCTATCGCCACACCACATGGATTCATATGTTTAACTGCTACGGCTACTGGTTCTGTAAACTCTCTTGCAATCTTAATCGCTGCATCCGCATCCTTTAGATTATTGTAAGATAATTCTTTACCATTCAATTGAATGGCTGCTGCAATGGAAGATTTCGGTGCATTGAGTTCTTTATAGAAGGTAGCCGATTGATGACTATTCTCCCCGTAACGTAAAGATTGCTTTTCTGAATAAGTTAAGGTCTTGTGGGACCACTGGTTAACTTCAAAGTTTTGTTCTTTCTTGTTAAACTGATCTAAGTAATCTGAAATTAATGCATCATAATGAGAGGTCAATTGAAACACTTTACCAGCTAAATACTGTCTAAATTCATAAGTACTTTCATTATTATCTGTAAGTTGTTGAATTAATGTTGGGTAATCTGCGGGATCTGTAACAACGGTGACTGATTGATAGTTCTTTGCTGCACTACGTAGCATTGACGGACCACCGATATCGATATTTTCAATCGCATCTGCCAATGTGACATCAGGTTTAGTAATTGTTTCTTTGAACGGATATAGATTAACAATGACATAATCAATCGTTGAAATACCGTGGTCATTCATAGCTTGTATATGCTCATTATTATCGCGTAACCCTAATAAGCCACCATGTATTTTGGGATGTAACGTTTTTACACGTCCATCCATCATTTCTGGAAATTCTGTATAATCTTCCACGGCAGTTACCGGAATACCCGCTTCTTCGATAGTCTTAAAGGAGCCTCCTGTTGATAATAATTCAATTCCATTATTTACAAGCGTTTGAGCTACTTCGATGATTCCAGTCTTATCAGATACGCTAAGTAGTGCATATTTTGTCATTTTACATTGATTCCTTTCTCATTGAACTCTTTTGCCAATTGTTGAATCACTTTCGGATATAAAGAGTGTTCGATTTGATGAATTTTATTTTCTAATTTTTCTAATGTCCATTCCGGTTGAATTTGAAGTCTTTCCTGAGCAATAATTTCTCCTGTGTCAATCCCTGCATCAACATAATGGACTGTGACTCCACTCTCTTTTACACCAGCATTATATGCGTCTTGTATGCCTTTACGACCAGGGAACGCCGGTAAGAGTGATGGATGGATATTAATAATTTTTTTCGGATAGTGATTGAGTATGTCCGCTCCAATAATTCGCATAAAGCCAGCTAGAATGATTAAATCAACTTGATGAGCCTCTAAATATTTAATAATTTCAAGCTCCCATGCTTGGCGACTTTGGCAGTCTTTGGGACTTAAGATTAAAGTATCAATCCCTACATCCTTTGCCCGTTTAACCACATAAGCTTTAGGATTGTCACAGACTAAACAATTAATATTTCCCGCTATCTCTCCTGCTTTGACTGCATCAATGATGGCTTGTACATTTGTTCCATTTCCTGAAGCGAATAGTGCTAGATTCATAGTCAAGTACTACTCCTTATCTATATTTAGACGAACAGTTTCGCCCTCATTCTTTTGATCCTCGATGCGTCCAATAACCATACTTTCATTGATACTTGAGAGAATTGTTTCTACTTTTGTTTCTTCAACTGCTAAGACCATCCCGATACCCATGTTAAAAACGTTAAACATTTCCTCAAGGTCTAATTCTCCAAATTTCTGTAATTCATTAAATATAGTTGGGATTGTCCACGTATGAACATCTACCACTGCCGTCAAACTCTTTGAGAACATGCGCGGTAGATTCTCAAAGAAGCCACCGCCGGTAATATGCGCTATACCATTAATACTTTGTGAATCGACAAACGGCATGACTTCTTTGACATATATCTTAGTCGGGGTTAACAAATGATCAATCAATGTATGTCCATCTGATAGTTGATCTTCAAAGTTCATTTCATGGTCTTTGAAGAATATTTTGCGTACTAATGAATAACCATTTGAGTGAATGCCTGAACTCGGTAAACCAATGAGCACATCCCCAGCCTTAACTTTAGAACCGTCTAGAATATTTGCTTCATCAGCAACTCCGACACAGAATCCCGCTAAATCAAACTCACCATTTGCATATAAATCAGGCATCTCAGCTGTTTCGCCCCCAACAAGTGCAGCATTGGCTTGAACACAACCTTCCGCTACACCTGAAACGATTTGTTCAATATCTTCTGGAACTGTACTGCCTACAGCAAGATAATCTAAAAAGAATAAAGGCTGAGCACCTTGGGCTAAGGTATCATTGACACACATGGCCACTGCATCGATACCGATGGTGTTTAATTTACCTGACTGTTGAGCAAGTAATATTTTTGTCCCAACACCATCCGTACCACTAACTAATACTGGATTTTTGTATTGCTTCGTGTCCAACTTAAACAATGCTCCAAAACTTCCTAATTGGTTCATAACTTCTGGACGCATTGTTCTGTTAACGTGCTTTTTCATTCGTTCAACTGCATCGTATCCTTTTTCAATATCGACACCTGATTGTTGATATGCATTACTCATCACTAAATTCTCCTTTTATAATTTTCTTTTGTAATGGGGTTAAACTTTCTTGAAATTCATTCTGATAATCTCCTATATCTGAAGGGTATTGACCGGTATAGGCGTCTAAACTAACTCCCTGATCCGGGATATTCTTATCAAAATTAATACTATCAACTAAGCCTTTAACTGACAGGTAGCCAAGTGAATCACTACCAAACAATTCATTTAACTCTTTAATTGTGTAGTTCGCAGCAATTAATTCCTCTGTATGTGTTGTATTAATGCCGTAATAGTTTGGGAATCGAATAGGCGGACTGGCAATTCTTAAATGAACTTCTTTCGCTCCAGCCCCTTTAAGTAACTCAACTAAGTGGCGCACTGTCGTCCCCCGCACTATCGAGTCATCAACAAGGACAATTGATTTATTACGTATTAGACTTTCAACAACAGAAAGTTTATACCGAACTCCTTGTTCCCGTAATTCTTGATTGGGTTGGATAAATGTTCTACCAATATATTGATGTTTAATTAATCCGATCTCATAAGGCAAACTATGTTCTTCGGCGTAACCACTTGCAGAAGAAAGTGATGAGTTAGGTACGCCAATCACTAAATCTGCCCCGTGTGTTGGCCGTTCTTTAGCTAAACGGCGCCCCATCTCTTTTCGTGCAGTATGAACATTAATTCCTGAAATATCAGAATCAGGTCGTGAAAAATATATAAATTCCATTGGTTCAAGTGTTGCTTTCTGTGAGTTAGTGTAGTTTGTGATATGATAACCTTCATCATTTATAACTACATATTGCCCAGCCTGCACTTCTGTGACGTATTTTGCCCCAACACTTGATAACACACATGTTTCGCTAGCTAAGATATAAGCACCATTAGAAAACTGTCCGATGACTAGTGGTCTAAATCCATGTTTATCCACGGCTCCATACAACGCATCATCCGTTAATAAACAAAAATTAAACCCACCATTTAATTGTTCGATGGATGATTGAAAAGCATCTGTAAAATTATTCTTCTTTGAACGTCGAATCAAATGAATTAAAATTTCAGCCGCAGAGTTTGTGGAAAATACGGCCCCCTCGTCCTCTAATTGTTGACGTAAAGACAAGGCTTCAGTTAAATTTCCATTATGAGTGATGGCTATCGATTGATTATTGAAGTGAAATAATAACGGTTGAATATTCGAATCATCTGCCTGATCGCTAACAGTGGCAGAACGAACCTGACCAATGGCGCTGTTCCCTACTAACTTCTCTAATTTATCTTCTGTATCAAAAATATGTGAAATTAATCCTCGACCGCGAAAACTCGTAAAAGTGTTCTCATCTTTTGTTACTATCCCAGCACTCGTTTGCCCCCGGTGTTGTAAAGCATGAAGTCCAAAATAGGTGATTTTATTAGCTAAGGGATGACTCCAAATACCAAATAATCCACCAGACTCTACGACACTATCGATGCCTCGGAAATTCGCTCCTACTGAGCTCATTCCTTCAATCGTTCTCATCAAGCATTCCACTCCCATTCGTATATTTATATAAAAAACTTTTTTTGTCATATTTAAGTTACACCTTATAAAAATTTGAAACAATCTTTATGAGAACAATTCAGAAGCTTTATAGTCGAACGTTCGGCTTAAAATAACATTTAAATTTACATAAGACTTGTAAAGTTATTCTTAAGGGTTTTTATCTAACAGTTGAATTTTTACGAATAACATATATATTTATAAAAAAAGGAGCAGCAAATTAGCTACTCCAATGTAAATTTATTTAATTTATCCCATTCCTCACGTAAAATCCCCATACGAATTGAGTCATAAAAATAATCATTATATAGTCTTACTTTACGTATTCGCGCTTCCATCTGCATGCCTAAATTCTCAGCAACTTTGATCATCGGTTCATTTCCAGACCAAGTCGTCAACCCCACACGAACTAAGGGTAATGTATTAAATAAATGACTAATCCAAAGAGATAATGCACGCCTACCAATATGTTGTCCTCTATTGGATGCATCATAAATCACAATACCAGTTTCTAACCAAAGCGATGGTTCGTGCTCCCAATAATAGGAGACAGTTCCAATCAACTTTCCTTTATATTCAATTGCCCATCGATCAACTTGATCAACCCATTGATTAGAATCCTTTAGAAAATTCTCATATGACTTTGATGCATGTGGGTAGTAAGGCGCATCCCATTGTTTCCATTCTGGATTATCTTCCTTGAATATAAATTCCCACAATTGATTTAAATCTTGTTCTTTCAACGTGCGGATAATCAATTCGTTATCTTTATACATAAATTTGACTCCTCTAAACTTGTAATTTTTCTCCATATTTTTATTGTACTATATCAACATAGAAAGCGGTATATATAAGCAAAAACCCAGGCAATTTACCTGGTTATCTTTTCGTATTAGAAAGCAATTAATTTTTTTGTACTGGAATTACCAATAGCAGTGTTCCGTATAAGGATTCAGTCGATTGTTCGATTTACTATTTTTTAATTCATGCATAAAACTTGTTTTTTAAATTTGAGGTGTTTGCAATTCAAAAATAACAAAAAAAGCAGAAATCTATTTAGATTTCTGCTCATTGATGAATTAAATTAATACATTTAATGTGCCATTTGTTTTATGAAAGAAGAGAGATATCTCTCTACAACAAATGTACCTATTAAAGCTACGATAATGTTAGATATCGCAACACTGATGACACTTACCCAAAACGGTGCGCCCGCTGCATAATGCAAGGTCGCCCCAACCACGATGCCACACCATATTCCATAAGCTATACTTTTAATGTAAGCGGATTTGAATAATCGGTTAAACACATAAAGAGTCACGGATTGAATTAGAAAACCCGATAATATATCAATTGGCCCTAACGGACTAAAAATATTACTGATCATCACACCAAAAAGTATTCCTGGTGCTAATTTAGGTTGATAAAATGGAACTGGTACTAATAATGTTGACACTCTAAACTGAAATATCCCACTAGAGATAGGGTTAATTAAAGTCAAGGCCACGTATAATGATGCTAACAACGCATTATTAACTAATTTTTTTGTTTTTATACTTTGCATTTTATGCTACCTCCAGTCCATTCGCTTCAAAAGCTTTTTTGCGGTCAATACACGTACCACAAACTCCACAAGCAGGGTCAGTCCCTTTGTAACAGCTGTAAGTTAGCTCATAAGGTACCTCCAATTCAATCCCTGTGGCTACAATATCTTTTTTTAACCTAGTCATGAAGGGAGCTTTTATTGATACAGAATTATTTGTACCAAGCTGAATCGCTTGATTCATTGTTTGAATAAATTCAGGCGAACAGTCAGGATAAACTGTTCCTGACTCGTCTTGATGTGCACCGAAGTAAATTTCATCAGCTCGATACTGTTTAGCCAATGAAGCTAATATTGCTAAAAAGACACCATTTCGAAACTCTACTTCTGTATTAAGTTCATTTGATTCTCCATATGCTCCCTCAGCAATTGGGATATCGTTATTTAAACTCAAGGCAGATTGACTATCTGAAAAAATTGAACTTAAATCCATAATTTTATGTCTGACTTGATAATATTCACTGACTTTTTGAGCGGCTAGTAATTCCATTTGTTCATGTTGTTGATTATACGTAAAAGTAATTGCTAATATATCTGGATCGGTTGCTTTAGCAAGAGCTAAGGCCGTAGAGCTATCAACTCCACCACTTAATAAAACTAATTTCATCATTATACCCCCTTTAACCTAACGGTTATCCACTTTCTCAGGATATAAATCATGATTTTTAAGTCGTTCCCAAGCCATATCTTCCCACTTTGTTCCGGGTTGACCATAATTACAATATGGATCGATCGAGATTCCACCACGAGGTGTGAATTTACCCCATACTTCAATATATTTTGGTTCCATCAGCTTAATGAGGTCTTTCATAATGATATTCATACAATCTTCATGAAAGTCACCATGATTACGGAAACTGAATAAGTAAAGTTTTAATGACTTACTTTCAACCATTTTCTCCCCTGGAACATAGCTAATGTAAATAGTCGCAAAATCTGGTTGCCCTGTCATTGGACATAAAGACGTAAACTCGGGACAATTAAATTTAACAAAATAATCATTATCCAAATGCTTATTTGGAAACGATTCTAAAATTTCTGGCGCATAATTATCCAAATATTTAGTTCCTTGATTCCCCAACAAACTCACATTACCCATGTCTTCATTACTTCTACCTTGCATTTTTTCTCTCCTTTTCGGCAAATTGAAAGCAACAAAAATAGAGATGTCTATATAACATCTCTAGAGTTTTAACTTAAAATTAGCCCTAGTTTTGTTTAATGACAGGATGGTTACGAACTGTCATATTTAATTATACTTTATTATAACTGAATAAGGTTACAATGCAAAGGCTTAATCTACTTGTCTTAAAACATGCTGGACTCTTTCAATAAATCGCCGAGTAAAAAGTTCACTATCTACATCTAAACACACTGTCATAGACTTATATGGTCGATTTAATAAGTCTAGATTTCCAATGGTTCTTCCCTTCGCATCACCTTCAGTTTCTACTTTAAGATTAATTTTTGTTGTTTGAGTAACAATTGAAGGGTTCAGTGCGACTTCCACTGCTAAAGGATCATGCATAGCGCCACCAATCTCAGCATTATCAAATTCATTAGTATAGTAGTAATTAGCCATTTCAACCATAGCCTCGCTTGCTTTTGTACCTATTGGATGCCAAGACGAGATATCTGTCCCTTTAATCATTGTCTTGAGTGTTACATCCAGACCAACTAATGTCATTGGAATATCACTAGCGAAGACATATTGAGCAGATTTAGAATCTCTATGAATATTTGCTTCGGCATATGGTGAAACATTCCCAGGTACTGTTAGTGCACTCCCCATACTTACAATTTTACCAATCTTTTCAATGGCTTCTTTATCTTTTTTAATTGCATCAGCTAAATTGTTCATAGGTCCAGCCGTATATAATATTAACTCTTCCCCAAATGTATTTGCAGATTCAATGATGAAATCCACTGCACTTTGTTTACTAGGTTGTCTTTTCGGTTCACCTAATTCAACGTTTCCGATACCATTCTCTCCATGGATATGTAATAGATGTGGTTGAGGTTCATAGCTCGTCTCACCCCAAGGCGAACTCGCACCTTCAAAAACTGGAAT
This sequence comes from Ruoffia sp. FAM 26254, assembly GCF_045528545.1. NCBI lineage: Bacteria > Bacillati > Bacillota > Bacilli > Lactobacillales > Aerococcaceae > Ruoffia > Ruoffia sp. FAM 26254. Next base: position 24,658 of record NZ_JBGQQY010000016.1, on the reverse strand, counting down.
ATGACTATGACCTAGTAAATCAAGTAAGTTTATTGTATTCTTTGTTGCGTTTTCTAAAGTGACATTACCAAAACTTGTAGTGACGCCAATAAGTTCTACTTTATCAAAACTAAGTGCATACGCTAAAGCTAAAGCATCATCCACACCCGTGTCTAAATCCATAATCATCTTCATTGTCATCTCATTCACCTCCACCGTCATTTATTATTATCTTATCTAAAGTATAGTTGACTCATCTAATGATAGCTAGTTATCGTTACGTTTAAACACTCCTCAAAATAAAATGATCGCATTCATAATTATTTCAAAATTCAAAAACAGCTCCTACTTGAGAGCAAGAGCTGTACACTTAGTCTATTTTTATAACATCATTCACTAATCCATGTGTGATTAAAATTTCACTGTCTTTTGTAATAACAACCGCTTCTACATCTTGTATTTGATTTATTTGTTTTATAATATCATGCGCTTCGGCTTTATAATACATCGTTGTATAGAGTTCCCCTGTTAAAGATTCTTTAGAGACTATTGTTAAACTTGCGATATTATTTTTGACTGGATAACCTGTCTTACTATCAAATATATGATGATATTCTTCGCCATTATAGACAAATGTTCGCTCATAAATACCTGAAGTAACAACCGATTTATCTTTAACCTTCAATAATCCAACTAAATTATTCCTTGTCATGAAAGGATTTTGAACCCCAACTCGCCATAACGTGTCTGGATTTGTTGGATGACTTCCCAGTAATAAGACATTACCGCCTAAGTCAATGATCCCCTTTTTAACGCCTGCTTTTTTCAAGAAGTGTTTGATTTGATCAGCAAAAAAGCCTTTAGCTAATGCACCTAAGTCAATTTCCATCCCTTTTCTTTCTAAATAAACACTTTGTTTCTCGTCATTTAACTGAATCAAATTAGGGTCAATGAGTGTTAAGCGTTCGTCTATCTCGGCTTGAGTTGGAACTTTTGCATCAGAAAAACCTATCTTCCATAGTTTGATTAAGGGGCCAATCGCAATATTTAATGTATTCGATAAATCTACACTATAGACTTTGCCTATCTTAATGAGTTCAAATATATCAGGGTCAACAGCAACAGCTTTGATACCAGCAAATTGATTGACCTTCATCAATAAACTGTTCGCATCATTCGCGCTAAAACGATTTTCGTAATCTAACAATCGTTTTTTAGCTTCGTTTAACAAATAGTGCGAAAATTCATGTTCGATTTGTAAATTAATCGTCGTACCCATTGCTTTAAAAGTAATACTTTCCATATTTAAAACCCCTTAAATCATTATTTAGCCAAAAAAGTTCGAAGATTTACCTCCGAACTTTTACTAAATTATATCATATTAATGTGAAGATGCACCTGATACTGTATCCACTTCTGGTTCTGCTGCATTGCTTTGTGATGCACCTGAAACTGTGTCAGCTTGTTTATTATCGCTTTGTGAAGCGCCTGATACTGTATCTTTTCCTCCAACTAATTCTTGACCAGTTTGTTGTAAGTACCAATCAACTGTTGGTTTAATATCCATAATATATTCATTAATTCCCATGTAATTACCTTCATCATCACGAATTGCTTGATAGTTGTGAACCACAAATTTATCTGGCCCATGTGTTGGTACGTGAACACGGACAATATCTTGTTTTCCTGAACGTAATTGTGAGATAACCCATTTCACATTTTTGTGTGTACGGTCTGGGTGACATGCACCAAGAGGGTTTCCTGGTTGTTCTGGATAACGTTTGGCGAACATTTCTTCTGAAGGTAGAACGCTGTTATAGTATAAGAATTGGTTGTTACTATCAGCAAACGTTAATTCCATTGGCATTGATCTTAAGAATTGATCAATTTGGTTCACTGTTAGGATACCTCTATTAAGTTTGACATAGTCATTTCCTGTCGCTGGGTTTACTTTTTCAGCTGCTTGTTCTACCCAGTCTGGAGCCGTCATCTCTACACCTTCAATTGTTGTGTCAATCTTTCCATTAGCAAATAAATCTTCCTCGATTGGTTTTACCACTTCAGTTGCTCCCCCTTTACCTTCTAATTCTGAAACGACTTTAATAAATCGGATGAATTTTTCTAAGCAAGATGCTAAGAAGTTTATTGTTCCTTGGTCTTTTAAATTATTCTCTTCGTCAAATGCTTCTTTCACATTCCCTAATAAGAACTCATTCCCCGGTAGTACAATCGCATTGACACCTGGTGAGTCTAAGATTTGTCTTAATGAAAGTTGAGCACGTGAAGATCCTTGTGAGAAGTACGATGCACCGACAATCATGACAGGTTTATTTTCGAATGGATGAATTTTAAATGATAGCCACTCAATTAAGCTTTTTAGAGCTGCTGGAATAGTATGATTATGTTCTGGCGTTGCGATAATCACACCATCAGACGCTTCAATTCTTTTAGCAATATCTTGAATGACGGGTGATTGAGTTTGGTCATCACTTTGGTTAAATAATGGCACTTGATCAATCTCAACAATATCTAAATCAATTAATTTGTTAAAATGTTTTTGGATAAACTGTAATAATAAACGGTTATACGATTCAACAGCATTTGATCCAACGATTCCTACTAATTTCATATTATCTTATCTCCTTTATTAATCTTCCCAAGTATAGTCATCTGCTTCTCTAACATTAACAGCATGTGCTTCCATTAATTGCCCAGTAATCTCAACGAAAGTTAAGAAATCTGAGAATAAGCCCTCAAGTAATTCAATTTTTTCTTTTGAAATTAATTGCCCTTGTTCATCAAATGCTTGTAATGAATGATCTAATAAGTATTCTGAACTTGGCATAATTCTAGCTTTTAATTCAGGTGAATCCAGAATTTGACGGGCATGCATTTGAGCACGTGATGAGCCTAATGTTCCATATGATGCACCTACAACCATAACAGGCTTATCTACGAATGGATGCGTTTTAAATGATAACCAACTTAAAGCATTCATTAATGCCGCAGGTACCGAATGATCATATTCAGGTGTACTAATGATTACTCCATCAGCTTGTTCAACTTTATCTGATAACTCTTTAACACTCTCTGGTAATTCAATACTTTTATCTTTGACAAACATTGGTAATTCTTTAATCTCAACTAATTCAATATCGACTTTATCAGAAAAATGTGTTTCCATATATTGTAGTAACTTACGGTTAGTTGAATTATTTGAGTTAGTCCCAACAATTCCTAATAATTTCTTCATTTAAATATCCCCTCTTATTTAATATTCATTTTTTATATATTTTTCCATTGCATCAAGTTCTCTTAAGGCAATTTTATTTCGATTAATTTTTGAATAGGCCCGGGCGTCATAAATTAAAGCTAAAATTGTATCTTTAGATTCTTTTATGGTAATTGCATTTTTTGCTAACTGGATTGCCGCCCTTGCTAGATAATATGTCACATGGTTATCTGAGCAAATAGAAACGGCATGTTCAGCTAAAGCATTACTAATATCTATCTCATCAATATGTGCATAAAACTTACTGCATTCAAAGACGATGTGTAACACACGCCAAACTTCTTCCATATGATGAGTCGGAAAATCATAAATTCGATTTAAGACTTTCGCAAAGTAAAACTCTGCTTTTTCTAACTCGCCTATTTGCTTAAAGATAATACCACTGCCTGTATAAGCGAGTAATTTATATAGTTCATACTCGTTGATAAGATTATCAAGTAATATCTGATCCAACTCATACAACGTATCAATAGTTGAATGCTTATTATAAATCATCACAAATGCCTTTAAATAATGATATCGCATTGTTAATTCTGAGTTATCAATCAGGTTTAAATCGATCTTTTCCAGCAAATTCCCCGCTTTCTCATACTCACTTAAGATGAGTGAGAATTCGGCTTCTTCCATTAACTCTTTTAACTTAGAATATTTTACTCCAACTTTAGGAAATAATTCACTAAGTGGTAATTCTAACCGGTTGCATAATTTAATAAGTATTTTTAAACTCGGTACCTGACCGTTGTTTTCAAAACGACTTAAAGTTGCTTGGGTGCAGATACCTTCAGCAAGATCACTTTGAACTAAGCCCTTTTGCTTTCTAACTTCGATAAATCTTTCTATGTTTATGATATCACCCCTCAAACCACTTTTTCACACATTGTGATTACATTCACTATTGAATGTTTTTATTATACATATAACTAATATTAATATCAAGCGTTTATATAAAATTTTATATATTTATTATTTATTTAATCGATTTAAAATATTACATCGCTAATATATATTGAATATGTATAATTAAATATTATAAAGGCCTTGTAAATAAATTAATTATTAATATAATAAGGATAAACTTTGGATTAGGAGAATTTAATTTGAAGATAAATAAGAATGTATTTCATAAACTGTCAATATTCTTTATATTGACGCTACTTGTATTTCCCATTGATCATAAGTCCGCAGATGCTAACGAACAATTTATTGATAGCAGTGGCTTCTCGATTACACCAGAATTGCCGAAAAGTGCACCAAATGTGCCTGAAGGTGAGACTTATGTCGAGATTAATAATAATATCCCTTACTTTACTAACAAAGATATTACCGCAACAAAAACATGGGTGGAATTTAGTCAATTAGATGACTTAGGTCGCGTGGGTGCTGCTAACGCAGTTCTTTCTGTAGATACCTTACCTGCTGAGCAAGAGTCAAGAAACGATATCTCGGCCATCCACCCTACTGGTTGGCATCAAGGTAAGTACAAGCAAATTGATAGTGGGGGTTGGCTTTATAATCGATCACACTTAATAGGACATCAATTGATTGGTGAAGGTGTACCAGAATTAAATCTAATGACCGGAACACGATGGTTTAATATGGATGGTATGTTACCTTTTGAGAACTTTGTCGCAAGTACCATTGAAAATGATTTGCTGACCGTTCGTTACCGAGTGACACCCTACTTTGAAGATGGGAACTTACTTGCTTCAGGTGCATTTATGGAAGGTTTCTCCATTGATGATAGCGGCGAAACCCTTCAATTTAACATCTATATTCCAAATAGACAGAAAAATGTTCAGCTTGATTATGGAACTGGTCAGCATGACGGGGAATATATTGAGCAAACAGCAACCACAGCGCCAGCGAACAATGATCACCCTGGCACTACTTTATACTTTACTGGGAATGCGATTGTGAACAGCTCTTCTTCGAATCAACCGGTCAATTCCGATGCGACTGAAGGTCAAGGTGAGATAGAACCTGCTGGTTTTGCTGAAGTAGCAACAGAAGCTCCTGTAGAAGAATATGTCTCATATAAAAATTGTACTGCTGTACGAGAAGCCGGCGCGGCACCAATTTACCGCGGTGAACCTGGCTATGCATCACATTTAGATCGTGATAACGACGGCATTGGATGTGAATAACAAAAAAACAGACTCCAGTTTTTACTGGAGTCTGTTTCTATATATATTAGTTTATAACTAAACGATTTAAGTAATCCATGTCAGTTGCTAAAATCTCAAAATCAAGGTCCGCATTATTATCCACATATTCTTCGTGAACTGATTTTGGTAATACAACTAAGTCTTTTTGGTAACAATAACGAATCGCAATTTGAGCTGTTGATTTATTGTATTTATCTGCAATCGTTTGAATGTCCGGATTATTTAATAATTTTCCTGTTCCAATTGGAGAGTAAGCTTCTACAATAATGTCATTTTCTTGGCAATATTGAACTAACTGCTCATCGCGGAAACCAATATGGTATTTAATTTGATTTAACATTGGTTTGATTTTTACATTCACTAGCAGTTTTACTAAGTCATCAATTTCAAAGTTTGAAACACCAATGGCTTTTACTTTACCTGCTTCATATGCTTCTTCCAATGCTCTCCATACTTGCAGATTCTCTTCAAAATATAATCTCTCAATGGGTCCATCGGAATGCATTTTGTCCCAAGGACGAGGAGCATGAATAATCACTAAATCAAGATACTCAGTATCTAAAGCCGTTAATGAGTCTTCAATGTCTTTTTTAGCTTCATCATAAGTTTTTGAAAAAGCACTTACTTTAGTAGTTAGGAAAAAGTCTTCTCGGTTCACTCCTGAAGCTTTCATCCCTTTACCGACACCCTCTTCATTTCCATAAGTGCGGGCAGTATCGATATGTATATAGCCATTATTTAACGCATAAGCTGTCATTTGTTCTGCTTCTTCTGGGCTCATTTGCCATGTTCCCAATCCAATCGCAGGGATTTCTAAACCGTTTGAAAATGTAAATACTTCTTTTAATTGTGTCATACATATTTCCTCCTAAACTTGATATGATTATGTTACCATTATTTCTTGAATTCGTATAATAAATGCACCCGGAGGATCAAATGGCAATGTCATTGTTAGTTTTTATTCTTTTATTCGTACTTTGTTTTGTTATTTATAAATATGAACCTAGAACTATTTTTTTAGGTCTGGTCATGATTTTAGTCGCAATTCAAAGTGTTGTTATGTTTCTGATTTTTAACTTTAATAATTTGGCGCTAATTATGGGTATAATATTAGTTATTCTATTCTTAATTATACCTGTGGTTTTGACTATAGGTTTCTTAAGCAAACATAGAAAATTGTTCAAATGCTTAATAATTAGTTTGTTTGTCGGTATTATCATTTCTCTTCTATTGTATCTGAACGAAATTAATGTCATCGAAATACTTCAACTCCCTTTAATTACATGGGGAATTGGTTACTTTGTTTGTGGTATTTGTTTGGGTATACTAGTCGTTAACAGCTATCTTCTTTCGGCTCTGATGAATTTATTTAGTAAAGAGAAACCAAGCGTAGATTATCTCATCGTTCTAGGCGCTGGATTGAATAAAGAAAAAGTGACTCCTTTACTTGCCAAACGAATTGATAAAGCAATTCAAGTATACAAAGAAGCCCCTGATTTAATATTAATTATGTCTGGTGGCCAAGGTGATGATGAGATGATTCCAGAGGGACTAGCCATGGCTAATTATGCAATAAGCCAAGGTGTCCCAAAAAATCATATTATTATTGAAGATCAATCTGTAAATACATATGAAAATATTTTATTCTCAAGTCAGCACTTTGCCTCTGAAGATGCTTCATTTGCAATTATCAGTACAATGTATCATTTGTTTAGAGCTGAATTGATTGCTAAAAAACTAGGTTTAAAATCTGTGAGCTATGGTGCTGAATCAGGTAAGAACTGGGTATTCAATGCGAATGCTTTTATTCGAGAGTTCTTTGCTTATTTATATATGCAATTGAAGTGGGTTGTTTTATTTTCAATTCTTTATACCCTATTATACAGTTTGTTGCACTATATGGCTTTGATGAATGTGCTCCCATTACCTTTATGATACAGTTAACATAGAATTAAGGGGGATAATAATGAAAGAAAATATGATATTAAAGAAAATGCAGGCAGGCGAACAAGTAGTTGGCATGTTCTTTGAAATGTTTGGAACTTCTATCGTAGAATATTTAGGTATTACGGGATTAAATTTTTTCATTGTTGATATTGAACACAGTACATTTACCACGGAATCACTGTTGGAAATTGTTCATACAGCTGAATTACGTGATATGTCTACTTTAATGAGAATAAAAGATATTCGTCGATCGAATGTATTACGTCCATTAAATGTTGGTGTTCAAGGGTTAATTATTCCAAATATTCGAACTGTTGATGAAGTTAAACAAGTGGTTGATTGGGGGAAGTACGCACCCATTGGTAACCGTGGATTTTCCCTATCTCGTGTCACTGATTTTGGTTTTAGTGATAAAGTTTCCAATTTACCAGCCTACTTTAAAGAGCGTAATCAAGAAACGTTAATCATCCCACAATGTGAAACACCTGAATGTTTAGAGAATATCGAAGAAATTTGTGCGATCGATGGTGTTGACGGTATCTTTGTTGGTCCTTTTGATTTAACGATTGCCTTAGGTATTCCCGCTCAATTTGATCACCCTATTTTTAAAGAGGCTCTGGCTCGTATTTATAAAGCATGTCGTGATAACAATAAATTCACTTTAATTTTTGGGGCAAATACTGATCAAGCTAAAAATTATATAGACTATGGCTTTGATGCTGTTACTTGCTCAATGGATGTTACAATTATGATCGAAGCCTATAAAAATATGTTAGAAACAGTTAAAAAGTAAATTTCAAACTTGTTATTCCTGTAAAATATTTAATTATATACTATAATATAATTAAAACTTATAGTAGGAATGATAAGATGCTAAGTAGAACAGATGCCAAAATCGTACTTAATGAAATTATGAATTTATATCCAGATGCAAGACCTACCATGCGATATGAGAATGCCTTTCAATTATTAATGGTTGTCATTTTGAGTGCGCAAGCAACAGATGCTTCCATTGAAAAAATTCAGGACAAATTATTTGAACGATATCCTTCGCCTGAAGCGGTCGTCGAATCGAGTATTGAAGAGATTGAAACGTATATAAATACGATTGGCTTATATCATAATAAAGCGCGCTATATTTTTATGAGTAGCCAGCAGTTATTAGATAACTTTGGAGGAGAGGTTCCATCTACACGTAAAGAATTAACATCCTTAACCGGTATTGGTCCGAAGTCTGCCAATATTATCTTGAGTGTCGCGTATGGCGAAGCTGCTTTTGCAGTTGATACCCATGTAACGCGAATATGTAAGCATCACAACATTGTTGACGATGATGCGACAGCTCAAGATATAGAAAAGCGTGTAACAGAGATCCTGCCCCCTGAGAAATGGGGACATGCCCACCAAGCAATGATAAACTTTGGAAGAGAAATCTGTAAACCACGTATCCCTCTCTGTAATAATTATCCACAATTGTATGCGCATCTAGACTAGAATTTTTTAAACTCAAAACACAAAAGGAGCACAGATATTCTGCGATCCTTTATTATTTAATCATAATAATTGTTTAGCTGTCCTTCTCTACGGTATTTATTACGGACTTGGCGATATGCTGCTATGAATGGTATTAATACAGATGCAACTACAATCCCAAGCACATTAAATATAACCGCACATATGATCATAATGACTGCTGGTAACCAGAATGGTAGTTCTAAGTCTTTTCCTAAGAAAAATGGTTCAATTAATTGTTCGATAATTTCGACTCCAATGTATAGGAAGAGTAATAACCACCCTTGACTTGGATCACCAAATATCCATTCAATGATTACCCAAGGTATGAATGCAATGCCCGCACCGACGACGGGAATTAAATCTAATAGACTAATCCCAATCGCAAATGCAATAGCATGACCAGGTTCATAGCCAATTCCCCAAAAGCCTAGAAAGAGTAGTAATATTACAATACCAATGACTTTTACTTCAGCTTTTGCAAATAGCCAAATATTTCTAACTCCTGTTGAAAATACTTCACCCCAAAATTGTGTATTTAAATTCATTAAATCTATCCTCTCATTTATTACAGATTGATTTTGTTTTTTATTTTTTAGTATAGTTATATTTTAACAAATTTAGTATAAAAACCATCCGCCTTAAGACGTAAATACGCTTCATAACAAAAGACGCATTAAACAATTAGTCAGTTTAATGCGTTTATTTTAGATTTATTTTACAAAGCCATTCCATTTGGTCTCAAGCAAATGATTTATATTTTCTTTTTGCCATTTCATATTGAGAATAGCCTTATTGCACTTTAAAATCATGCTCTTTTGTTCACCATAAAATTTGATTGTGATTTTATATTGAATTAATCCTTTTTTCGCTTTGAAAAATTCAATATCTTCGGTTGGAATAATTGCATACTCTCCACTTAAGTCTCCTAAAGTTGTAACGGATAAAAATAGTAGATTGTCAGGAGTAAAATACACAATGTAATAATCTGAAGCTACTAAAAATTGAAACTTATTATACATTATTGAAGCCATTAAACCTGGTTGTGTGTAACCATAAATATAATTTTTATCTATTTGGCTTTCTGGCATAATTTCGTCTATTAGGGCTTCGATATTTTCTGATTTGCTTGCTGTGTTCATAGTATACATCTCACTTTCATTTATACGAAATCAATCCTTTAAAAACGATTGTCCCGTGACAGGGTCAAGTTCCGGCTTGGGAACTTGTATAATGTTCTCTTTTACTTTATCATACTCACTTATTTCTCCATAGCGCATGTCGTATGAATCTCCATTCGGATATGCGCCTACAATTATGAAGTCTTCAGTTGAATCCATCTTTTTATGCGCTGTTCCGGCTGGTAGGAATACGACATCCCCTTGAGTAAAGGTAATAATTTTTGACTCAGGACCTCCCAATTGTACCCTCGCTGATCCGGAAATACATGCTAACACCTCATGGGCAATTGAATGAAAGTGATGCTTAGATAAAATTCCATTTATCCAACCATTTGAATAATGATGTTTCTCTAGAAAACCTAGAACGTCCTCTCTAGAATAGTCATTTTGTTTAAAAATCTCATCTAATGCCTTTTTATATATGACGACAGGCAGTTTGTTATTGGGAAAAGGACTATTTTCTTGAAGTTGCATTTTTATTGTTTCCATCTTATATCTCCTATCGTTATATTTATTCTAATACTTATAGTATATTATAACGCTACACTTATTAAATCGCACGAAATTTACCTTACATTATATCCGTCAATCTATCACTTGAACTTACCAACTAGTTTAAATAAAAATTACCATAGAAGGATTCTCAGTTTGTTTCTATGAATATATATACATTAGGAACCATGAAATTTTATATGATTTATATACAAAAATACAAAATGAGAAAATTCTAATCATAATATTAGGATAGCTAAATCATTGCATTGTAAGCGATAATCTAATTTAGTAAGTAGATTCATCTTTTCGTCTCATTTTACATGCATAATTATCTATGTTATTGTGAAAAACGTGATTATTACAAAAAGATTACATTGAAAAGAGGTAAAATTAGTGAGTAAATTAAGAGTCGAAAACTTAACAAAGATTTTCGGAGACAATGAAAAAGAAGCATTAGACTTAATGAATCAAGGAAAAACTAAAGAAGAAATATTAGCAGCTACAGGTGCAACAATTGGAGTGAATCAAGCTACTTTTGATGTAAAAGCTGGAGAAATTTTCGTTATTATGGGCTTATCAGGAAGTGGTAAATCTACACTTGTTCGTATGTTAAATCGTCTTATTGAACCGACAAACGGTAATGTATATATTGATGAAGCAAATGTATCACCAATGAATAAAAATGATTTACGAGATATCCGTCGTAAAAAAATTAGTATGGTGTTTCAAAATTTTGGTCTCTTCCCTCACCGTACTATTCTAGAGAATACTGAGTATGGTTTAGAAGTACAAGGCGTACCGAGAGCGGAACGTCAAAAAAAAGCGGAACAAGCATTAGATAACGCTGGCTTACTTCCATATAAGGATCAATTCCCTGATCAGTTATCTGGAGGAATGCAACAACGTGTTGGACTTGCAAGAGCGCTTGCTAACGACCCAGATATTTTATTAATGGATGAAGCCTTTTCTGCTTTAGATCCACTAATCCGTCGTGATATGCAAGATGAGTTAATTGAAATGCAAAAAACATTAAACAAAACAATTATCTTCATCACGCATGATTTAAACGAGTCATTAAGACTTGGTAATCGTATTGCAATCATGAAAGATGGTGAAGTTGTCCAAGTTGGTACGGGTGAAGAAATCTTATCAAAACCTGCGAATGATTATGTTAAACGCTTCGTAGAAGATATTGATCGTACTAAAATATATACAGCGCAACATATTATGGAAGAACCAACAGCTGTTACAACTCAATTAGAGACACCTTCAGAAGCACTACGTATTATGGTAGATGAAGGCATGAGTAACATTCTTGTTGTAGATAAAGATGAGCAATTAATTGGATATGTAACCCGCGAAGAAGTGGAATCATTACTACACCAAGGTCATGATGATATATCAAGTGCTGTTCAATCAGATGTTCCAGAAGTTGAATCTGGTGCTTTAATTGATGACTTATTCGATGTAATTCATGATTCTGAAACGCCAATTGCTGTTACAAGCAATAAAGGTGAATTAGAAGGTGTTATCGTCCGTAGTAACGTTATTGGTGCCATGACAACTGACACTCAATACGATGTTATTGAAAACAATGAGGATGATACAGAAATTAAAGATTCTAATAAGGAGGAATTAGACCATGAGTAGTTTATTAGATATGTTTCCACAGTTGCCTGTCTCAGAATGGGTTTCTAACTTTATTGATTGGATAACTGCCAATTTCAATGTGTTATTTGATTCATTAAACAATGTTGGTACAAGTTCAATGGAATGGATGACACGTATGTTAATGTTAATTCCACCACTTGCTTTTATCATAATTGTGATGTTAGTTGCCTATTTCGTTTCAAATAGAAAAATGGGCCTATCAATTTTTGCTGGTATTGGATTAATATATATTCACAACCAGAACCTATGGGGTAATATGATGAACACCCTAACATTAATTATTGTTGCAAGTTTAATCTCAATCATCGTTGGAATACCTTTAGGTATTCTGATGGCTAAGAGCTCACTTGCTGAAAAAATCATTCAACCTATTCTAGACTTTATGCAAACAATGCCAGCCTTTGTTTACTTAATTCCAGCTGTTTCTTTCTTTGGGATTGGGATGGTGCCTGGTGTGTTTGCTTCAGTAATCTTCGCCCTACCACCTATTGTTCGTTTCACTAACTTAGGTATTAGACAAGTTCCTGAAGAATTAGTTGAAGCAGCTGATTCATTTGGTAGTACGGGATGGCAAAAACTTTATAAAGTCGAATTACCAAATGCCAAATCAACGATTATGGCTGGTACAAACCAAACCGTTCTTCTTGCACTTTCAATGGTTGTAACTGCTTCAATGATTGGTGCACCAGGTCTTGGTACGAACGTATTAACTGCATTACAACGTGGTCAAGTTGGAGCTGGATTTGTTTCAGGTTTCGCTTTAGTTGTCCTAGCCATTGTTATTGATCGTATCTTACAAAGCTCAAATAAAAGTCGCGTAGACTAAGAACGGAAAGGAGAATATTTTTGAATAAGAAAACAATACATAGAATAATCGGAGCCATTCTAGCTGTTCTGTTCGTAGGTGAAATTGTATATAGTGTTAACAATACTGAACTTGCAACACGTTCAACGGGAGAGACTATCCAAATAGTTCATAACCCTTGGGATACAGAAATTGCGTCCTCAACTGTTTTAGCCTTAGTTTTAGAAGAAGTTGGATACAATGTAAATCTTGTATCGGTTGATAATGCCATCATGTTCGAATCTATCTCTACTGGAGAATCAGATGTTATGACTGCTGCTTGGTTACCTACAACACATGGGACCATTATTGAAGAATATGAAGACGACATGGTTGATTTAGGCCCAAACTTAGAAGGTGCTTCTTCAGGAATTGGTGTTCCAAGTTATATGGACGTTGATTCGATTACTGATTTAGATTCGCAAGCAGACCAAACCATTATTGGTATCGAGCCTGGTGCAGGTGCCATGATTCAAACAGAAGAAGCAATGAGCCATTATGACAATATAAGGGATTGGGAATTAGAAGCACCATCTACTGGAGCAATGTTAGCTTCACTAGATGGAGCAATTCAAAATGAAGAAGAATTTGTCTTTGTTGCTTGGACTCCCCACTGGATGTTCTTAGAGTATGATATTAAGATGTTAGAAGATCCTGATTTCGTATATGGTGAAGCTGAAGATATTTATACTTTCACTCGCTTAGGCTTTGCGGAAGATCATCCTGAAGCTAACGAAATTGTTGATCGTTTCTTTTGGAAAATCGATGACATGGAAAATGTGACATTAGCAATGCAAAATGGTACGGATAACCGTACAGCAGCCCAGAACTGGATTGATGAGAATCGCGAAACTGTGGATTCTTGGTTAGAAGGCGTATTTGAATAAAATTAATCATTTTAAGAATCACACCCCTTTAGGAAATAATCCTAATGGGGTGTGATTTTTACTTTAATATTCTAATGCTTAATAGCGCAATCTTGCAGAGACATTAATTCCTTCTGGCATATCATCGTCTGGAACAATATAAATCTTTCCTTTAGCAGTTGCCACTTTTGTTATGAGTTGTTTTAAGAAGTCTTTGTCTGATTCTTCAAAACTACCATTATCAGTGATTGTCCCGGATTGGCTATAACCTTTATTTACTAATAACTCTTCAATTCGCCCTTCTATAGCACTCATGGATAAATCATCTAATTGATTATCAACTCTAAACTTAGGCGCTGTTTCTCTAAAGCGATTGAACATGGTCTCTTGTTCTTTTTTAACAATTTCAATATTTTTGTTCAATGCTTTTTCTTGAACAGTATTGAAATTCGCATTTGCACCTGACTCTTCAATTCGCCCATCAATTAAGTATGGGTTTTTTGATAATTCACGAAATACAGCTTGATTTTCTGACAAAGCATATAGAATGAGTGGTAAGTCACGAGCTGAAGAATAATTTTCATGAATGTAATTGTCAACTTCTCGGAAGTAATTCTCACGATCTATGTCTTTTTCATGACTTGTATCATTATGACCATGATAGCCTTGTTCTCCTCCACCTGTCGCACTATACGCACCTGAATTGGCTCCTCCACCAGTTAATTCTGAACCTAGAGCATCATTTAATGTTCTTGGTGCATCATCATCTTCAAAGTCAATTTCTTTAACAGAAGTAGCATCCCCTTCGAATAAACGAATATCCTCACGATTTAGAATTAATACATGATATTGGTTCGTGTACTGATAATTTTCAATCAGTGGTGTTAAATTTGGTGCTTTACCTACATTAACTAAATTAGCAACCGGAATACCTAGGTGGTAATAGTAGACTTCGTCTTCTGTAATATATAATGCGAGTCCTCCTCGATAAGTTACTAACTCAACGTCATTGACTTTCGCTCTTTCAATCTGTTCTTGAAACTTGTTTGAAACTTCTTTGTCGCATTCTGCTTCAACTCTCTTTTTAGCCTCTTCTAAAAGATTATTCAATTGAATACGATCTTGATCAGAGCTGACAGATGTTGCATGCAACTCCATAGCAATTGTCACGAATAACTTATCAACCTTCTCTAACTCTTTCGCCGGAAAGGCAGTTAATTTAATCATAGTGAAACCCCTTTCTTTCTTGTAATACATTAATTGTAACAATATCTCTCTTAACTGTAAAATCATACACATTGAGATATCACACTATATTAGTACAGAAAAGTTGCATCCCAAATAATTATTGGTAACCTATATATATAGAACTTATGAAGGATGATAATTAATGACAGAAAAAAGACGTTATACGACTATGGCAGTGAATACTGGTGGACGTCATGGAATTAGTCGTTTAGTAGATGGTAGTTTTGAAGTGGATGTTGCAATGCCTAAAGAAATGGGTGGCCCAGGAGAAGCTGTCAATCCCGAGCAGTTATTCGCTTTAGGTTGGAGTGCTTGCTTCCATTCAGCTTTAGAACGCCACAAGAAGACGTTTGGTGCAGAAGGTGAGTCAAAAGTTGGCGTTGAAATTGGACTTAATACTGACCCTGAATTCGGCGGTTTTAAACTAGTGGCTAATATCGAAGTTGGTATTGAAGGCTTATCGTTAACAGAAGTGCAAGAAATCGCTGACCAAGCGCACGGTGATTGCGCTTATTCAAAAGCGACTCGTGGAAACATCGATTCTAAAGTTACTGCCATCGAAACATTCTTTATTGAAGACGTAAATAATTAAACTCTTAAAAAAGCAAGCTTATAAACTGTTTAAGAACAGTCCATAAGCTTGCTTTTAATTTGTTACTTGTTTAAAGGTTAAATCTATAGTTAATGTGAGAAGTATTTCTTGGAGCTGATTTGGATCAGTATTTAAATTCAAATACTCCTTCTCTGTTTTCTTATCTAAAATGACGGGAACTCTGTGATGAATGTCAGCCATTTGCCCCACTGAATCTTTCGTTAACATCGAGTAGGTCAATGTACTTGAACCATCTTCATTGTCGTAACGCTCACAAATCCCTGCAATTGAGAAGATATCTAAATCTGTTACGGCAATTTGCCAACGCTCTTTCTTCTCTTGTGAATCAACTTCCTTAAATTCATAAAACGAAGTGGCCGGAATCAAACAACGTTTACGTTTAAAAGGTTCAATAAATGTCTGCTTTTCCAATATTGATTCTAAACGTGCATTAATCAGAGGTCTCTTAGCGAAACTAGGCGTAAATCCCCATTTAATCGCATAAAATTTATTATTTGGAAGTAAAATGAGGTTATTTTGACTTGGATAGTACACTTCTCTCTCATCTTCAGGTAAGTTCGCATCTAATTCTGTACCTTCATAACGATCCAGTAATGCTTTTTTATTCTCTAAAAAACTATATTGCCCACACATCGTTAATCACTCCTTAACTAATACGATTCGTAAGTGTTCCAATACCTTCTATTGCGATTTGTATCTCGTCACCAGAGTCTAACCACTCTTGTTCTGTTTCATCATAGCCTAAGATAACACCTTCGGGTGTCCCTGTAAATATTAAATCACCGGGTTTAAGCGTCATATATTTTGATATATAAGAAATAATTTTAGCACAGTTAAAAATCATTTTATCTGTATTTGATTGTTGAACGATTTTACCCTTGCGCGTAGTAGAAATATTTAATTGATTAGGATTTATACTGTCTGACGTCACAACTACTGGGCCAATGGGCGCAAATTTGTCTGGGGTTTTACCAAGTAACCATTGGCCTGATCTAAATTGTAAGTCTCGTACTGACAAATCGTTCCCAATCGTATAACCAAATACATAATCCAACGCTTCTTCTTCAGACACGTCTTTGGCAGTTTCTCCCATAATCACAACTAAATCACATTCATAATCAATTTGTTCGCCTTCTAATGATTTAGGTATAACTTCCCCATCCGCAAAAAGAGCGTTGTTAAATTTACTAAATAAGACCGGTTCTTCAGGTACATCTAAGTCTGGACCTTCTGAGACATGGTCTAAATAGTTTAAACCGACACAAATAATTTTTTCAGGTCGACTTACTGACGGTAAAATATGTAAATCTTCGTATTTTAAATAATCAGATTCAATAAAAGATGCTTTATTTTCTTCAATAATTTGTTTAATTAACGGAAATTGTTTCTCCTCAATGAATGATTCGAGTGAGCCTTTTGGCTCTTTATCCGTGTATTTACTAAGGATATCAAGTGAAAGAACACCATCTGGTGTAAGTAAACCTACATGGCTTGAATCTTTATGACTGTAACTAAGTAATTTCTTTGTTTAATTTCTTTCATTATTAAGATTATAAAGCGTTTTCTATATTGACATTATAACGAATAAACAAATAGAGAGCCAAGATTCTGATGAATCTAGATTTCTCTATATTTTAGTTATATTAAGATTGTTCCTCAGCTTCTTGGAAATCAACTTGAGAATCAGTTAAAGTTTCAATGACTGAATCATAAGTAGCTTTAATCGCATTATCATCTGTCACAGTATAAGTAGTAGAGTCTTCCTCATCGCTCACACGTGATTCTACTTCATCTTCTGTCACAGCTTCATTATCCCAAAAAATATCAGATTGAGAAATCGTTATATTTACGTGTTTCGCTTCCTCATTCCCTTCACCAACACTGCTGGTTTCATTTATCGTAGTCTCTGTCGTTTCGGTTCCGTCGCCTAAACCACCATCTAACCAGCCACCTTGCGTGACTCCGAAGCCTCCACCTACTAATACTAAGGTTGCTACAAGCCAACCCCAAATACCGAATTTACTTTTTTTCTTATTGTCTTTTCTAGCCATCATTACCACTCCTTATTCAATTTTATTACTTTGATCGATTAACTGTTCCTGATACACAACTGTACTATTCGAATTTTGATCTATTTGTGTTATTGCTGATAGAATATTTCGATAATCTCTTAAAAATATTTCCTCATTATTATAAGTAAACGAAACAATGATAACTTCTTGTTCAATTGTCTCGATTTGAGAGGAAAGCCATGAATATAAGTCTTGAGTTTCAGGTTTTTGAACTTCCGATCCATCTTCCAAAACTAAATACATGGGATCATTATCCAAGCTGGATGGAAAGACAATATTTACTTTCCCAATCGATTGTTGATACGTTTGATACCAAATTTGTTCTGAATGCGTTTGAGGCATTTGTGTTTGTTCTAAATGGGTAACCTCTTCTTCTAATTCTGTAATCGTCTCCGCTGTTGATTGAGACTGTGTCGCTAATACCATAAATAATAATATTAATATCACATCAAGCAAAGGAGTTAAGTCAACAATCATTTCTTTAAATTTCATCGTAAGGGGCCTCGTCATTTCGACGCGCATGTCGTTCGACAATCGCATCTTTTCTTAATAAATATGTTTGGACTAATTCATTATTCTCCTCCACCCTCGCTTGTAAATAACCGTTTAAAGCTTTGAAGATAATGGCGAATACAATCCCCCAAAATGTTGAAGTCAATGCCATAAAGAATAAACTTGTATCTAATTCACCAACCATCGGTATTAATGAAATGACTGTTCCTAATAAACCCATCAAGGGGAATATCGCACAGACGTTTGTAAATAATACATAGAGACTATTACTTTTCTGACGCTTTTGGAGAATTTCTTGCTCACCATCTGAATCAAAATATAACTCGTAATGTTTGTTCATACTTTTTTGATTTTCTTTACCTAGAGCCACATTTCCCCGTGGGATTAAAATATTAAATAATTGCTTACAGCTTTCTAAGCATTTGTAATAAAGAAACGCTGCACCAATCGCTATAATAATAATTAAAAAATCAAATTTAAAAAAATTATCTAATATTGGTTGAAAAAATTGCAATGACTATTCACCTCTAATCTTATGTGGTTTAATCATACCATTTTACACGTAATTTACGAAGAATATAACTTTATCACAGTAAATTTATTTCATTTTTTTCATTAGGTACTAAATAAATATTCAAATTATGATCGTTTTAATTCTTGCATCATTTCTTTTACTTCTTGTAACTCTTCTTTATATAAATGTCGGTATTGACCACTTTGCGTTGTCTTGTCCAAATAAATGGGACCAATCATGATGCGATGTAAGCCTATGACTTTAACCCCACATTGTAAAAACATACGTTTAATTTGATGTCTTTTCCCCTCAGTTAAAGTAACTACCCCAGTACTTTCACTCATCGATTGATTTAAGATGCGTAATTCAGCTGGTTTGAGTTGAATTCCGCCTTCTAATAGCAAGCCTTTTTCAAATGCCTCCACCATTTTCTGGTCCATCTTGCCATTCACTGTGACATGATATTGCTTTTCTTTAGCAAAACGCGCTTGTTCAAATAAATAATGAAGTTGACCATTGTTTGTGAGAAAGACTAAACCGGTTGAATCGCGGTCTAATCTACCTACAATTGATAAACTCTCATCAAAATCTTGTTCTTTTAATAATTCTAAAACGGTAGTGAATTCCAAATCTTTTTTAGCACTCAAGACCCCCTTGGGTTTGTTCAAAGCGATATAAGTATGTCCTAGATTTTCACCTATACGCTTACCTTTTACTCTAATATCAAATAGGCCAGAATCAATCGTAAGCATTCTATCTGTAACGATTTTTCCATCACATGTTACTTGTTTACTCTGTAGCAATCTTTTTCTTTTTTTAACCGGCAAATTGAGTGCTTGTTGTAATAACTCATCAAGCGTCATTTGTGTAACTCTTCTAAATGGTCATTATGGCTACGTTCAAAAAAGTCAGCAATTCGATCCATCGTCTGTGTTTGTACAAGGTGACCAGTATGTTCGAAGATAACTTCCATATTCAGCTCTGGATTCTCTTCTACAAAGGCCTTTGTTTGGCTAAAAGGAACTTTTTCATCTTCATCCCCATGCCAGATAAAGAAAGGTCTGTCGCCTAATAATTCGGGTTGACGGGATAGATCATACTTAGGAATCCAAGATGTTAGATAAAAATAGTCCTGAGGCAAATAAATATTGCGACTGGTCGCATGACGATGAATCATGTTTCTATAATCAGTTAATGCGGGCGTTCCCATGATACAAGCAGCAGCATTAATTTCTGGATTATGTGTCATTAAGGCGCAAGTTGTCATTCCACCCATCGACAAACCACCTACACCAATGAAATTAGTGGTTAAATGTCGTTTTTTGAAATAATCAATAATATAGCCAAATTCAAATAAATTTGTATGAATACTATTAAAAAAGGTCAATGAAGGTATCGTTGAAACCGTTTGGATGCGTTCACCGTGGTTCTCCGCATCTGGTAACACAACGCGAAAGCCTTTAGCCGCTAACTTGCGACCTTGGGTAATTACTAATGTCTTATTAATTTGCCAACCATGATAATATACGATGATTGGTAATGGGTTATTTTGGTCGGTATCTTCAACAACTTCAAATACTGGAATGGTTCCAATCATTCTTTTTCTTACAATAATTTTCAATTTTTTCCAACTTTCTATAAAGTTTATCATTGTAGTTTTGATGACAATATTTAACTAATTTGTTATTCTTATTGTATTGAAAAGCTTTTCAAAGGAGGCAATTATGAAATTAGATAATATTATATCAGAGCCATCACGCATTCTACAAGGAAGTCGCATTCCTGAAGCCTATTCGGTGAATGAGCACAGTATAAAAGTTAATCTTCATGCGGTGGCATATCCATTAAATACTCAAGAAGTCGTCGACTTAGTTAAATATGCCAACCAAAATGACTTAGCCATAATTACTTATGGCGCTAATACTGGTTTAGCTGAAGCGACTTCAGCGTTCGGAGGTGAGTTAATCATCGATCTCAGCAAGATGAATCAGATTATTGACTTCGATTTAGATACATTAACTTTAGTGGTAGAACCTGGTGTCACAAACGGTGACGTCCAACAATATGTAGAGTCCAAAGGCTATTTCTACCCACCTGATCCTGGAGCAAAACACGGTTCGATCGGTGGTAATGTAGCTACAAATGCTGGTGGTATGCGCGCGGTTAAATATGGTACAACCCGTGAATACGTTCGTAAGATGGAAATCGTCCTTGCTAACGGTGACGTTATTGAGACAGGTAGTGTAGCAATTAAGAACAGTTCAGGTTATAACTTAAATCATCTATTTATTGGTTCGGAAGGAACTTTAGGAATCATTACTAAAGTCTACTTAAAAGTGATTCCCTTACCTAAGTTTAAACAATCCTATATCACCGCCTTCCCTTCTTTAGACGATGCGGCGGAAGCAGTACTTTCTATCTTGCGGAATGGTTTGGATATCACGGCTGTTGAGTTTTTCGAACGTCGTGCCATCGCATATAGTGAACAACTCTTGAATAAAACATTCCCAAGTGAAAAAGGAGTTGCCTACTTATTAATGACCTTTGATGGGATGCAAGAAGCGGTCATTCAAGAAGAAGCTCAGCGATTAGAAAAAATTACTCATGATCATAATGCAGTTGAGTTTTTAGTGCTTTCTGAAGAAGATAGTTTAACTGCATGGGATTTACGCGATAATATATTAGCAGGAATACTAACAATTTCTGAACAAGAGCCTCTAGATTATTCCGTTCCTGTGAATGAATTTGTGAATTTTTTCAAATATACACATGAAGTCGAAGCAAATAGTGGTTTAAATTTCATTAGTTTTGGGCATGCAGGAGATGGTAATATTCACTCTTCTATCTTACGAGGCGACTTAACCCAAGATGAATGGCAAGAGAAAAAACATGAAATACTGACGAATTTATATGCTTATGTCTCTGAAGTCGGTGGTTTACCTTCTGCAGAACATGGTATTGGTTTAGTTAAAAAGCCATACTTTAAACAAGTGATGAGTAGCGAATATTTGCATTACTTAAAACAAATTAAATTGGCATTTGATCCTGACAATCGATTAAATCCAGGTAAAATTTTTGATTAATACTTCATCCTTAAACAAAGAAATCACCTCAAAGATTAACTCTTTAAGGTGATTTTTTATGTATTTATTTTGTCGCAGGTTCTAATTGACCCATCTCAACAAGTTTATTTTTTACTAGCTCAATAACCACTTCTGCATCAGCAGGGTTATTAACGACATCGTATTTATCAATATCAATTTTGATTACTTGTGATGCGTGGTAGTGATTATCTACCCAATGATCGTAGCCACTCCAAAGTGTTTCATAATAGTTCACTAAATTGATATCTTGTTCAAATTCACGACCACGAATGCCGATTCTCTTTAAGATTGTATCGAATGAGCCTGTTAAATAAATCATTAAATCGGGAGATTTTTTAGGTAGTTCATCCAATTCTTCAAGCATATTTGTCAAAAGCTTTTCGTAAATACTAAACTCAAGATTTGAAATACGACCTAAGTCGTTGTTTACTTTCGCGAAGTACCAATCTTCATAGATTGAACGATCTAATACGTTATTACGGTGAACAAGTGCCTCCTTAATACTATAAAAACGGCTACTTAAAAATTCTAACTGTAATAAAAATGAATATCTTTTTAATTCTTGTTCTTCCTCTGATGCGGTATAAAATAATGGAAGTATTTCATTGTCATCCACATTTTCATAAAAAATATCTGAACCAAGTGCATTACCAATTAATTTTGCTACACTTGTCTTTCCAGCACCAATCATTCCACCAACAACTATAATCGCCATCGACTCCTCTCCTTTATTCCATGCAACAACATGTTGTGTCTATTTACAAATTATAACACTATATATTGTGTTATCAAGTAAATATTAAAAATTGTCTTAGACGCACCTATGAAACTATACAGAATTTTGTCGATGGATTCAAGTTAATTATTCCACATAAATTTATAATATTAAAGGCGTCACTCTCGTTAAAAAGTGACGCCCTGAATAGCTAATCTTTTACATCAAATTCAAAATGTTCGACGATTTTATTTTGTAGATGTTGATATTTACCATGTCCTTTAAATAATTGGAATGCTTGAACAGATTGTTGGTCTGCTTCATCTGGATACACATCATTAACATATGGATTATCCTTTAGAATTTCTTTTAAATGCTCTTTTCCAACTTTTCGGATTGATCCACTGACTCGAATAACTTCAATACCTTTATCAGATTTAGCCATTCCCGTAATTGATACTTCAGGTTTCGCTTCTAATTGCTGGTAAAAGTCAGTTTTAGGGGATGTCATGAAGAAGATTCCTTTTTCATTCCCTACGCCTACATTAATATAACGTGCTTGCGGCAATCCTTCGTTGTCCACTGTTGAAAAAACAGCTGCACCAATCTCATCTTGTAATAAAGTAAAATATTTTTTGTATTCCATATTCTTCCTCCTAAAAAATTACATTTCTGCAATATTATATTCAGTAACCATAATTGGATAAGTACTCTCTATAAAGGCAAATATATCTTCTAAACGCTTCTTGCCTAACTTTGCATCGCTTGTAACAATCCCGAAAGCAAGTTCACTTTGATTTAATATATCATGAAATGCAACTTCTGCTGCTGAAACTTTAAATCGACCTTGACTCTTTTGAATGATACTTTTGACGATGCGGCGTTTATCTTTTAAAGAATAAGCATCATTAATTATAAAGGTGATTGTCAAGACATGTACATGCATCTATATCCCTACTTTAAATTAAATATTTCAATGTCTCACATTGATAATGAATTACAAAAAGAAATCAATCACGTTATAAAACATGATTCATTCCTCTGATATTGGTTATGACAATATTACCAAATGCGGTAGCCAATATTTGTGATTAATAGGCCAGTCTGAATATCCCAACGACAATATTGAATATATACCATATCATCACCATTACCGTAGTAAGCTAAATCAGGCATATAATCATCACCGTAAAATTGCTTTTGTTGATTTTCATGTAGAAATTCAATCGTTTGAGTAATTTCATAACCTTTACTTAAACCATCTTCGTCTGTAATGACTACTTCTGTTCCAACCTCTAACAGATCTTGATCCGCTAATGGATTAAAAACACCCGTACCCGTTAAGTCATAATAATGACCAAAAAAAGTATTGATGTCATTTTGACCAACATAGGCTACACGGTTTTCATTCAGGACTTCATTTAATTCATCAAAATCATCTCCGAAGCCTTCGTTTCCACGCATATCTTTAAAAGAAAACTCATAACCATTCACACTCAAGCTTTCTTCAGTTTAGCCTGCTTCTGTCCCATCTTCTGGCAAGGATTCGATTTCCTCTTCATCGTAGTCAGTTGGTAAAACTGGTTCATGAATGACCGCACCTTCAATATCTTCGGGTTTCAGGCTGTCATCTTCATTATCTTTTTCTGTTTCGTCCTCGTCTACTCTGTTTCTTTCCTGTACTGACGAAGTATCTTGAGCAAGTACTGCCGTGTTTGGCATATAGGAATTTATATAAGGCATGAGAGTCGCGAGTATTGATGTTAATAGTAGAAAGCGTTTAATAAAAATCACCTCAAAATTAGTCTAGTAATCATATTATTTGATTTGTCAAATTAAGCTAGACAAAACTGCTTCATCTAAGTAACTCAAAAATACTTCCAACGGTGTTCGGTAGTGTAAGGATTTCCGTGGAATAGTGTTCCGT
>NZ_JBGQQY010000015.1:0-44652 GCF_045528545.1 Ruoffia sp. FAM 26254 | reverse complement strand
GCTTAGTTCCACTAAGCGAATTGGTAGAGTCTGCTTACGCAAGGTATTGAACCGCCGTGTACGGAACCGTACGCACGGTGGTGTGAGAGGTCGACTAGTCAAATAATGGCTAGTCTCCTACTCGATTATAGATGTTGAAATTCACGAACATTCCAATTTTTTATGAAGTGAATGTTAAGTATTCGGTTGATAATAAAAGCGCTACGTGGTAACTTAGTAAAAATATAGAAAAGACAAATATATAGGAGGATTTAAATGAACGCATGGAACACTAAATTTCAACGCGAAGGATATACATTTGACGATGTGATCCTCGTACCAGCAGAAAGTCATATTTTACCTAATGATGTTGATTTATCAGTAGAATTAGCCCCTAACTTAAAGTTAAATATCCCAATTTTATCGGCAAGTATGGATACAGTTACCGAATCAGATATGGCGATAGCAATGGCACGCCAAGGAGGACTAGGTGTCATTCATAAGAACATGTCAATTGAAGCACAAGCTGAAGAAGTTCGACGTGTTAAACGTTCAGAAAATGGCGTCATCTTAGATCCATTTTACTTAACTCCTCAACACACTGTTCAAGATGCTGAAGATTTAATGTCTCGTTACCGTATTAGTGGCGTTCCAATTGTTGAATCTGAAACAGACTTAACTTTAATTGGAATTATCACAAACCGTGATACACGTTTCATTAATGATAATCAAGCTCTAATTTCTTCAGTGATGACTAGAGAAGCGTTAGTTACAGCGCCAATTGGTACATCTTTAGAAGAAGCTGAACGTATCTTATTCGATCACCGTATCGAAAAATTACCCTTAGTTAACGAACAAGGTCACTTATCAGGTTTAATTACGATTAAAGATATTGAGAAAGTAATCCAATACCCAAATGCAGCTAAAGATAGCCATGGACGCTTATTAGTTGCGGCAGCGATTGGTGTGACAAGTGATACATTTGAACGTGCACAAGCATTAATTGACCAACAAGTGGATGCTTTAGTTGTCGATACTGCCCACGGACATAGTGCGGGTGTTATTCGTAAAATTAAAGAAATTCGTGACACATACCCAGACGTTACAATTATTGCTGGGAATGTTGCGACTGCTGAAGGTACACGTGCGTTATTCGATGTCGGTGTTGACGTTGTAAAAGTAGGTATCGGACCAGGTTCTATCTGTACAACGCGTGTTGTTGCAGGTGTTGGTGTACCTCAGTTAACAGCAATTTATGAAGCAGCTACTGCAGCCCGTGAATACGGAAAAGCAATTATTGCTGACGGTGGAATTAAATACTCAGGCGATATCGTCAAAGCGATTGCTGCTGGTGGAAATGCTGTTATGTTAGGTAGTATGTTAGCTGGTACTGATGAGTCGCCAGGTAACTTTGAAATTTACCAAGGACGTCGTTTCAAAACTTACCGCGGTATGGGTAGTTTAGCGGCTATGGAAAAAGGGTCAAGTGACCGTTACTTCCAATCTAAAAACGAAGCAAACAAACTAGTTCCAGAAGGAATTGAAGGTCGTGTTGCTTATAAAGGTAGCGCTCAAGATATCGTCTTCCAAATGCTAGGTGGTATTCGTGCAGGTATGGGTTATACTGGATCAGCAAACTTAAAAGCTTTACGCGAAGAAGCACAATTCATCCGTATGAGTGGCGCTGGACTTATTGAGTCTCACCCACATGATGTTAATATTACAAAAGAAGCACCAAACTACTCACGCGCTTAATTTGCTGAAGTGATTTGGTTAACGAAAATACTCAACAATGTAGTGATTAATTAGCTATATTGTTGAGTTTTTTTGTGTTCTTGGGAGCTTAGGACAGGGAATTATATAGAAGGTGCTTTGAGAATTTTTCAAGGATACAAAACGTTAAAAGGGTGCCTTGAGAAAATCTCAGAGCACCAAACCATCCCTGAGAACTTTTCAGGGATACAAAACGCGAAAAAAGTGCCTTGAGAAAATCTCAGGGCATCAAACCATCCCTGAGAATTTTTCAGGGATACAAAACGCGAAAAAAGTGCCTTGAGAAAAAGTCAGAGCACCAAAGCATCCCTGAGAACTTTTCAGGGATACAAAACACGAAAAAAGTGCCTTGAGAAAAAGTCAGAGCACCAAACCATCCCTGAGAATTTTTCAGGGATACAAAACTCGAAAAAAGTGCCTTGAGAAAAAGTCAGAGCACTAAAACCACCGTATTCGACCTAATATGAATCTTTGATTATGAGACTATGAACATTGTTTGACCTTTATATGAACATGGGGGTTATGACATGACAAGAATTTCGAGGGTGTTACAATGAGGTTGTAGTTAAGAAAAAAGAAACCCGACGCACAATAATGAAAGGATGCGATACAAATGATTCGCAGAAACAGTCGGAACTTAAAATTAACAGCCACTTTATTAGCATCGTTGATGGCACTTGGTTTTGGACAAGTTCAAACCAACGCACAAGACTTTGTTAGACCTGAACCAGGAGACGAAGCCTATCTACCAAACTACTCACTCGTGGAGCAATATTTCCCAAGTGTAGATGCAGCCGTTGAATATGCGAATGCAAATTTCAATATTGATATTCATGCTGACTTTTATGTCACTATGGATGAAAACGGTGCTTACGTTTATTATGAACTTTTAGAGGACGTTGAAGAACCTGAGGAACCTGCACCTGACCCTGAAGAACCAGAAGAAGGTACTTATGTTGTTCAATCAGGCGATTCATTATATAGTATTGCCAATGAATATGATGTTAGCGTCCAAGATATTATTGACTGGAATAACTTAGACAATGATTTCTTACAAATCGGACAAGAATTAATCGTAGTAGATCCTGGTAACGGCGAAGACCCCGAAGAACTCGAACCCGATCCAGAGGAACCAGATGATAACATTTATGTTGTTCAATCAGGTGACTATTTATATGGAATTGCTAATCAATTCGGTATTAGCGTCCAAGATATTATTGACTGGAACGACTTAGAAAGTGATTTCTTACAAGTCGGACAAGAATTAATTGTAGTAGATCCTAGTAATGGTGAAGAACCTGAAGAGCCTGACCCAGATCCGGAAGAACCAGATGATAACATTTACGTTGTTCAATCCGGTGACTATTTATACCGAATCGCGAATGAATTTGGTATTACAGTCGATAATCTGATTGATTGGAATAACCTAGAAAGTAATAGCTTATTTGTTGGTCAAGAATTAATCGTTGTTGACCCAGATAATGGAGCGGAAGAACCAGACCCAGGCGACCCTGAAGACATTATTTATGTGGTTGAAGCGGGAGATTACTTATACCGAATCGCTGCTGAATTTGGGGTAACCGTTCAAGATATTATTGACTGGAATAATCTAGAAAGTGATGCCTTGCAAGTTGGAGACCAATTAATTATTAGACAATAATTGCTCATACTAAAGAAGTAAATAAATAATATGAACCACTAGTGGAGAGGGCTAACTAAGTCATCTTCACTGGTGGTTTTAGTTATACTGAATTATGGGCTTAAATTGTGAAAAACTTATGTCATTTTGACATCATTAATCGTAACTACTATTTTTTGTGTTTAAAAAAGGTATAATAGTTATTGAGTACATTTAATTGTAAAGAAGGAGGATTATGATGCGTATATTAGTAGCAGACGATGATCGCGAAATCGTAGATCTTTTAAATATTTATCTAAAAAATGAGGGTTATGAAGTTGTAAAAGCATTTAATGGTGAAGAAGCTTTAAATCAGTTAGAAGAAAGTCAAGAATTTGATTTGGTTATCTTAGATGTGATGATGCCAAAAGTAACGGGATTAGAAGTGGTTGAAGTGATGCGTGAAAAGGATATGAGCATTCCAGTAATTATGGTGAGTGCCAAATCAGCGGATCACGAGAAAATCGAAGGCCTATTTGCTGGAGCGGATGATTATGTAACCAAACCCTTTAATCCTTTAGAGGTGATGGCACGTGTGAAATCAATTCTACGCCGTCAACATAGTTATTCAGGAATGGAGACACCAGGAGATACAATTGAGGTTGGACCTTTAGTTATACGCCGGGATTCTCATGAAGTGAGAACAAATAGCGGTACTGAAATTCAATTGACAGCTCTAGAGTTTGGAATTTTATTTCTTTTATCAAGTAACCCAAACCGTGTCTTTAGTGCGGATGAAATCTTCGAAGAGGTTTGGAATCAAGAAAGTGTTGTGAGTGCCAAAACCGTCATGGTTCATGTGAGTCATTTGCGTGATAAAATTGCTCAGGCAACTGGAGGAGACAAAGTCGTTCAGACTGTATGGGGAGTAGGCTATAAGGTTGAACGATGATAATAAACAAATCTTATCTACCCAATTAACACCTTCACAAAAGATTGATTTAATTCGTTATACCTCAAGTGTTCTCTTCATTGTATTCTTTGTATATTTAGGGATTATACTTGGCTTTGATATTGTAATTAATACCCGTTTAGATTTTCTACGTGGGGGGAATTTTTTCCAGTTTTTCCAGTTGTGGCGCATTCCATATAACCAAATTATTACGCTTATCGTATTAAGTATCGGAGGACTCATTACATATCGCCGTATGGACAGACAGCGTAAAATGATGAAGATTGGTCGTGCTTTAGAGCATTTAAACTACATATCTGAAAATAATAAATACAATTACCGAATCGAGAGTACGCAAATTGGTGAATTGACAGATATTATTGATAGTATTAATCAACTGGTTGAAAGTACAGAACATTCACTTGAAGAGGAACGACGAGCGGAAGAGACGAAAGATGAGTTAATCGCAAATGTCAGTCATGATATTCGGACACCACTCACGTCAACGATTGGTTACTTAGATGCTGTGATTCATAAGCAGTATCAAAGTGAGGAAGAGAAAGATAGCTATATTGGGATAGCGTACGAGAAGGCGAAGATGATGCGAACGTTAGTGAATGATTTATTCTTATATATTGAATCAGGACAAGCAACGTATTCGCTTGAAGCTCAATCCATTCCTATCAAGTTTTTCTTTGAACAATTGGCAGCTGAATTTGAGTTAACAGGTGACGAGCAAGGCGTAGACATTGTTGTAGAAGTTTACCCAGAGGATTTATTCGTACAGATTGATGTCGATAAGATGGCAAGAGTGTTCAGTAATCTGATTTCTAATGCATTTAAATACGGTTTTGGAGATGTCATTCGCTTGCGCGCTTATAAATCGAGTGATGATGCGAGTGTCTATCTGGAAACGCGAAATAACGGTGAAATACTTGCGGAATCTGAGTATAAGAATATCTTTGAGCGGAGTTACCGAACTGAGAAATCAAGAACATCTGAGATTCCTGGAAGTGGTTTAGGACTTTCAATCGTAAAAAATATCGTTGATCTACATGACGGTTTGGTTTTTGCGACTGTGGAAGATAATGAAACTGTCTTTCGTATTAAATTAAAAAATATAGAAGAGAGTGGTGGCGAATGAAGTTAAGATATTTATTTGTCATTTTGTTAATCACCTCGTTTTTATTACCGCAACAAAGTAGCCAGGCACAATCAACCGCGCCAACGATTGATGCAGTTTCTGCCATTTCAATTGATAGTGAGAATGGACAAGTCTTAATGAGCCAAAATGCAGACGAAATACTTCAAGTTGGTTCAATAAGTAAATTATTATCCGTTTATGTTGCTTTAAAAACAATTGAAGCACAAGATGAGTGGACACGCGAATCTATTGTTCCCATCTCAGATGAAGCATATCAATTGAGTCAAGATTATAATATTGGTAATGTGCCTTTAAGACAGGATTATAATTATACAGTCAATGAATTAGTCGAAGCTGTTTCAATTAATTTAGCAAATGGTGCCACACTTGCTTTAGCTGAAATGGTGGGAGAGACGGAAGCGGATTTTGTTAAAATGATGGAAACGCAGTTGTTAGAATGGGGCGTTGAAGAATTTAACCTCATTAATTCAACAGGGTTAGAAGACAATGGTGAAACCAATACCTTTTCTGCAGAAGTTGCAGCAATCATTGCCTATCATCTGGTCAATGACTTTCCGGATTATTTAGATTATAGTGATCAAGCAAAAGCAGTGTTTAAACCGAATACGGATGATGCGATTGATATGAATAATTATAACCAAATGCTAAAAGGAAAGCCTTATGAACGTGAAAACGTCCTAGGTTTAATGCCAGGATCTTCCGAACAAGACGGCAATAGCTTTGTCGGTTATTCGAATGAAGATGAGTTTGGTATAATTACAGTTGTATTAGGAACTGAAGATGAAGATACTCGCTATGAAGAGACAGATCGTCTCATGGACTACAGCTATAGTGCTTATATGAAAGAACTTGTTGTAAGCGAAGGGCAACCGACGACACAGGTGAATACCATCAAAGTAGAAGGTAGTTCCGAAAGTGAAGCGGAGCTTATCTACGGCGAAAATATGTCCTTAGTTGTTCCAATTATTGATACCGCTCCGCGTTTGGAGTACGAATTCTCAAGTAATGACGCTTTATTTGAAGATAGAAGCTATTTAGTGGCACCGGTTGAACAAGGAGAAGTCGTTGGAGAGATGACTATCTACGGTGCTGACACTGAATTTACGTATTTACCTTCGACGAAAGGGAACCACGTTCCAGTCGTTCAAGCAGAGCCCATTGAAGAAGCAGCCTGGTATGTGAATGGCTGGCATTCCTTCTCAAACGGCGTGAGTAATACGTGGGAGTCCACACGACGATTCTTCGTTGATTTGTTTAATTAGTCAGTGAATTAAGAAAGGATTGGATATAATGAGTCAATTTGAAAAAGCAATATTTGCTGGAGGGTGTTTCTGGTGTATGGTTCATCCATTTGATGAAATGGATGGAGTTGAAGCGGTTGTTTCAGGTTATACTGGAGGCCAGACTGAAAATCCGACCTATGTACAAGTAACAAGTGGTGAAACGAATCATACAGAAGCGGTTGAAATTACCTTTGATCCAGAAAAGATAACGTACCAACAATTGCTTGATATTTATTGGTCAAGTATGGACCCAACAGATGCGACGGGTCAATTTTATGACCGTGGAACATCTTATCGTCCTGTGATATTCGTTAATTCAGAAGAGCAACGTCAGTTAGCTAAAGAATCAAGAGAAGCCTTGGATAAGAGTGGACGATTTGGTAAACCTGTCGTTGTACCGGTTGAAGACGCAAAACCATTCTATGAAGCAGAAGATTATCATCAAGATTATTATAAGAAAAATCCTGAACACTATAATCGTTATACTATTGGGTCAGGACGAGCAGCGTTTGTTGAAAAACATAAACAATAATGAATAGAGTACGTCAATGAAGTTTCTAACAAATTAATTTTGTTGGAAACTTTTTTGTGGTTAGTTGGGTAAATGCTATAATAAGCTTAGTGAAAACCAAATAATTACTAAAGGAAGCGATGAGTATGATAATTAGAGCATTAGAAAAGAATGACTTACCTTCGATTCATATCATCAATAATGAGCGCGAGATGATGGCCTATTGGTTCGAAGAGCCCTATGAATCCCTTGATGAATTAGAACGATTATATGATAAGCACCTCTTCGATTCTTCTGAAAGACGCTTTGTCATTGAAGTCGCCGGTGAGTTTGTTGGGGTTGTTGAATTAATGGAAATCGATTATATTCATCGTAATTGCGAAATACAAATTATTGTCATTAAACGATTCCGTGGACAAGGCTTAGCACAAAAGGCTTTACGAAAAGGAATTGAGTATGCTTTTTCAATTTTAAATATGCATAAAGTATATTTAATTGTGGATGCAAATAATCATCCAGCGGTCCATATCTATAAAAAATTAGGCTTTAGACAAGAAGGAACAATGAAAGACCACTTCTATACAAATGGACAATATCGGGATGCTTACTTTATGGGTATCTTGAAAGACGAAGTAGAATTTGACTATGTAAAATAAAAAAGATCCACTACTGACCAAAATATCAGTAGTGGATTTTTTGTTGTACCAAGTATTAATAGAGTTCGTGAATGTCATCGAAGTTTTCGCGTTCTTGTTCAATTTGGGCTTTATTACCAATCACGGCAATGGTCCCTTTATCAATCACTGAGCGGAATCCTTCACTTAAGACAGTTAAGCTTGCTTCAGTTGTAGCTAAAACTTCTTCCTTAAGTTGAATCACATCAGCTGTCGTACGGCCCACTTGGTGACGAGAGAATGCACGCTTTCCTTTGTGATAGGCAGACAATGGTTGGTCTAAATTACTTAATGTACCAATGATTGCTTTTAGTAAGCTGGCGTCATCAAGTTGCAAGGTTTCAATAAAATCTGGAATCCCTTGATACGTTTGGATTGTCTTCTTAATATTAGGGTCGCGGTATGAACTTAATTGGAAATCTCCATTTAAGTTGTGACGGAACATCGAACCGTATGCGCCACCTTTAACTCGAATATTATTCCATAAGTAATCGTAACGTAAGAAAGTAGATAAGACGAGTGAAGATCCAGAATAAGTCAATTCATTCGTCGCGTCTGAGGCGAAACCAACATAGTTTACATCTTGAGCAGTAATAAAGGCTTCATTCTTTTTCTCGCCGGCTTCATACGTCACAGCAGCGCCTAAAGCGTCACTTCTTAAAGAAGCAAAAGCTTCGGTAAAGGTTGTTTTCACATCTTCTAAGCGATTTTCTTCACCAATATAAAGTGCATGAATACGTTGTTTATTTAATAAACGTTCTAACATATTTTGAAGTTTTTCACTTAAGTCACTCATATCATTGGCTTTAATTTGTTTTAAAAGCTCTTTCGTGAAATTAAATTGATCAATCCCGTTAATTAATTCCCCTAATTTGCTGACAGGTTTCACTTGGCTTAAGGCACGTGAAGCAGCGATCACATGAGCAGTGGAGTTAATATCATCTTCAAAATCAGACACATGACGTTGAGTGATATTTAATAATTCAGTTCGGTCAGTAAACTGAGTTCCTGTCATAATTTCATTAATTAACTCAACTAATTTAGTAAATGATGTTTCCAGTGATTTACCTCGTAATGTAAAGTAAGGTTTTGCTTCGCCAGTCACTGTTTCATAAACTACGACGCCCCCGTGAATACCACCCGTGTGTAAGTCAATTTGCGTTTGCAATTCTGCAACAGAATAATTTTCAGTCGGTAAGTCACCTAATAATTGGCTTAAATAACTTAATAATAAGTAATCTTCCCCTTCAAAGTCAGACACATCAAAGTATAGATCAAGGTAATCAATTCCAGAAGTAAATTGGTCCGCGTGATACAGTGTTGTTCCTTCGAATAAAGTACTTTCAGTTAAAGGATAATCTTCTGTTTCAGTGGATAAATCTTCTTTATCTAATGTCGGAATTGCCGCTAAATCCTCTGCTTTATCTGGAGCCTCTTGACGAGCGATGAGCGCTTGTGTTTGCTCAACTAATGTATCAATTTCTTGGTCAGAAAGGCTTGCTTTGTACTCTTGTAAAGCTTTGAATGTTTCTTTTTCAAAAGCATCATTTTTTCCAGGTTCAGCTTTTAATACGATGTTCACACGTCTAGTATTATTCAATAATTTATCTTGAATCAATTGTTCAAAGTAACCTTCTTCAGATAATTTTGCTAATAAATCAAGTTTATCTGAGAATTCCAGTGAAACGAAAGGAGATAAATCATATAACCATGTGTTTAATGAACTAATCGCATAAAGAACGCCGCGTGGATTACTTTCCGAGATGGCAGATTCTTTTAAGCGGAAAGTGATTTTGTTTAAGGCTGCTTGAATTAATTCTTTTGAGATACCATCTTTAACGATGTCTGTTAAAGTGGACTCAACCACTTCTTTAAAGCGGTCCATATTGTTTTTGTCACTATATTTTGCATCGATTGAGAAGACTGCAGGATAGCCGACTTGGAAGAAATCACCATTAATGTCCCCGCCAATTTCAGCTTCGAGTAAGGCTTTCTTTAAAGGCGCTTGATTATTACCAAATAAAATCTCAGCTAACACACGTAAACCGTGTTGCTCTAAGGAATCTGAAGCTGTTGCGGTATGCCAAGCAATCGCCAAGTAATCTTTTTTATCGGGGTCATCGCCGTCTGTAATTGAATAGGTTAATTCAACATCTTCTTCCTCAGGTTGAGTTGCTTCAAAAGTTAAATCAACGGCTGGCTCATCCAATTGACCTTTGCCATCAAAGTAAGAAGCAAGTAAGCTAAAAGCGTGATCCGTATCTAAATCTCCGTACAGAATCGTTAATGAGCTACTTGGATGGTAGTGTTTCTCATGGAAATCAAGAAAAGCTTCTTGTGTTAAAGACGGAATGGTAGATGGTAATCCACCTGATTCGAATTCATACGGTGTTCCTTTGTATAAATACTTTTGAATAGCTGTATACAATTGGCTGTCAGGTGAGGCTGTCGCACCTTTCATCTCATTATAAACAACACCCTTGTAGATTAAATCATCTTCAGCATTTTCTAAATGATAATGCCAACCCTCTTGTTCAAGAATTTGTGGATTTGAGTAAATCAGTGGTTGGAAGACCGCATCTAAATAAACGCTCATCAAATTCGAAAAATCTTTTTGATTAGTTGATGCGACGGGATAAATTGTCTTATCCGAGAAAGTCATCGCATTAACAAAGGTGTTTAAAGAACCTTTGATTAGTTCAACAAAAGGCTCTTTCGATGGGAATTTCTTTGAGCCGTTTAAGACCGAGTGTTCTAAGATGTGGGCAATCCCATTATCATCGTAAGGGGGTGTTTTGAAAGCAATTGTGAATGCTTTATTTGTGTCATCATTATCTAAGTGTAATACTTGAGCACCAGTTTCTTCATGCTCATATAACTTACCAATTGAATGAATATCGTTTAATTCTTTGGTTTCGATTAATTTAAAAGTCATACAATCCTCCATTGTAAAATTTATTATACTATTAGCATATTTTATCTGGAATTGATACTTAATACAAGGAAAGGGGCCTTTCAAGACAAAAGAACCCCTCAGGAAAATGCTAAAATAAAAAAGATATTCAATATTCTGGTTAATTTACCAGAATTATTGAATATCCTTGTTGTAAAGAAGTCAGTTGGGAGTGTTTGCTAAGATTCATGCTATCTTGCACCACCGCCGCCACCTCCGCCGGCACCGCCACCTCCACCTGAAGATGTCGCACCACCAGAACCGCCACTGCCTCCACCAGCGACAACTGAATTAAAACCACCACTAGAAAGGCCAGTTGACCAATTTCGTCTGAAATGCATCGTACTATGCCAGTAATGAGTCGGTGTATAAGTCGTGCTACTGTCATCATAAGCTTTTTTCATTGGAAGAATATCTTCGTATTGCTTCGCAATCCTTGTTGCTGCGCCACCAATCAGCGCCCAGACTAAAATACTAGATAATTGTGTATCTTCTTGAACATGATCTACCTCAACATCATCTAAATAAGCGACATATTGTGTAATATGATTGAATAACTCTTCACCTTTGGGTGTTGATTGAGGAATTGCGATTGTTTGCTTCCAAACTTTGTCTTCAACAACATTGAGATACCCAGCATCTTCTAGATATTCTATTGAACGCGCTTTAAGAATGAGCTCGAATTTTGTTACTTCGTCCGCATGTTCTTTTGCCCATTCCATCATAACTGTGGAATCAATTTCACCATGAGAATCCGAAGCATCGAGTAACATGATCCACATGCCTTCCTCGATTGTAGAATCTTCAGGGTTCTTCTCAATCCATTCGTCAAAAGCCATCGCCGGTTGTTGTTGATCGAAATCTTTAACATGAATATAGGTTGTGTATTTATCACCAAAAAATTTATCGCTCTTAAAAGTTTCAATTTCAATGAGGTCTTCACTTAGCCATTTAGTTAAGTAAGCTGCAAAATAATCTTCAAAGAAACCTGCTTGCAGTTCTTGGAGTAAGAATGCGATATTAGCAATGTCATCACCGTATTCAGGAACTACATCGGTTGTTTTGCCTTTATTCATTTTTATTCGTTCTGCTCCGGTAACCATCGCATTGTTCTCGCGTTTTATTTTTCGAACTTTGAAGAAATATACCATGCTTGCAGTGAATATACCTAAACCTGGAATAAACGTGATTCCAAATATGAGCCAAAAAATCCAACTACTATCTGACAATGATGAAGATTCATTGTAAGAGGATCCTTCGTTGGCCATCTCTCTTTGTTCTTCAAGCGTCATATCTACACTTGCGCTAGTATTAAATAAATCCGAAGGAAACTGCAGCAAGACCGTGACATTGTTTCTATCATCAAGTGATTCTTCTGAAGTCCAAACAATTTTCTCCCCTTGCATCTGGATATCACCATCAAAGCCGTAGCCCCAGAAGTTTGTATTATCCTGAGATAAGCCGACTGGAGAATCAATCGTTAAAGTTAAATCCTCTGTTGGAATACCTAGGAATGTATCAAAGTTCCATAGTAAGCCTTGCCCGTCATTTAAATTCCGGACGACATTCGACAACGTATAAGTTAGCTGGTAAGTTTTATCCCCGTGCTCACCCATACCCCATACGAGCTCTGCATCATCGTCATCGCGAATGATACCGTAGTATCCTTCTTTTTCTTCTAAAGATTGATCTGAATCCCAAACAGGATTAAAGTTATAACCTTCCACTGAAAAATTCGATACTTCTGAATCTTGTAAGTTGTTCAACTCAATATATAATTCAGTCCCATCATCAGCCGTCATGTTACGAGTTTCTTCAACAATTGCTGATCCATCTTCTTGAAGTTCCACTGAAATATCAATGGAATGAATTTTATTATCGGCAAATACTTTTTCCCCTTGCAAGGTGAGGGCAGTAGCGAGTATAATACTGAGAGTAAATAGAATACGTCTCATATTTTTTCACATCCTTTTGTTTGTATATTCAGTTTACCATATATCAAAAGCCCGACATAACAGTAACCAGCGCGTTTTTGATAAATAATAAAAAAACTTTTTAAAAAGTGTTGACAAAAGGTATGGAAATATCGTATTATATATAGGTCGTCAAAACGACTCGCTAGCTCAGTCGGTAGAGCAACTGACTTTTAATCAGTGGGTCGCAGGTTCGATTCCTGCGCGGGTCATACTAATCTTATTATTATAATGATTAGTCAATATGTAACACGCCGGCTTAGCTCAGTTGGTAGAGCATCTGATTTGTAATCAGAGGGTCGAGGGTTCAACTCCTTTAGCCGGCATTACATAAATTACATCCTTACTTCGGTAGGGATGTTTTTTTGTGTTTATATTTATTAAGTAACCTATTAAATAAATATATTTTTTTGAAAAACTTTCAAAAAACAAAATAGAACGGATGTTCATTTTTGAATGAGAAACATCATTTTTGTCACCAATTTTGTCACTCACACATCTGCCACCATATAATCGTAGCAAGTAATGCTCTAGAATCCTAAGAATGCTTCAAATTTATCTGCTACTTCATCGCGTCGATTTTGAGTTACGTGAGCATAAACATTCATTGTAGTTTGGATGTTTGAATGCCCTAATCGATCTTTTACTTCTTGCATATCTAACCCTGCTTCAAATAAGAGTGAGCAATGAGTATGGCGAAAGCCGTGGGTGGTGATATGTGGCAAATCATGCTTTTTAAGTACTCTAGTAAGAGCAGTTCCAATATAGTATAAGTTAAGATGTTTATTCTCATCGTTTGCAAAGACGAATTGTTCTGGTTTGTTGGTATTATAACCGAGTTTTAATAGCTCACGTTGCTGGGTTATTCGCCAATCTTTCAAAGTTTCCATTGTTGTCTTATCTAATGATATGGTCCTCTTACTCGTATTATTTTTAGGCGATTGAAAAACAGAACCATTGATTCCTTCAGCTAATACTCTTTCAATCTTTAATGTGTTATTCACTTCATCGATATCTTTCCATTTTAATGCCATTAACTCTCCTCGCCTTAATCCAGCAAAGGCTAATAGACGAAACATAACTAACTTTTTATTATTCTCCGTTTTTTTTATGCATTCAAAAAAGTATTTTAATTCATTTTTTGTGTAAAATGGCGCCTTGTAATCCTCTTTATGTGTGTTTCTAGGACGAATCACTTTATCCATTGGATTCTCATTACAGTAATTTAAACTAATTGCGAGTTTAAAAATTCTATTAACGCAGCTTACTAACATAGTAGCTTTTGTATATGATGAATACCAATCGTTTATAACATCTTGACATTTTTCGACATCGATCATATTGATAAATATACCCTCAAAGTTTGGTAAAATATGTATGTTTGCAGAACGTAATAAAGTGACATAGGTTACTTCTTTAACCGTTAACTTGTATTGCTTAAACCATAGTCTATAGACATCATCAAACTTAACTTTTTTAGGAGCAAGTTTAACGTGTCTACCATTTTCTTCATATTTTATTTTTTCACGTGCTAAAAATATTTCTGCTTCGTTATATGATCTAAAACTACTTTGTCTAATCCGGTCTTTTTTTCCAGTATATTCATTGATACCTAGGTAATAATCCACTTTATATCTTACTGATCCATTTTTCAGTTTATATTGTTCTATCATGTTTACTTCTCCTATCTAATAGCGTGCCAGCGTGATAGAAGATTTTAAACTCTAAATATTATTATACGTATAAGTAATTGACACAACATCTCCAAGAACCGCTGCGTCAGCGATCGTATAAATTTTACTGTAGCGATTCCCCGCAATAAACAACACATTATCGCCTTCATACTTTATGATACGCACTAATGGTGTAGTTTCTCCATCGGGTAGTATAACGACTAAACTCCCATCTTCAGCATTCGTTTCATTTTTAGCTAGAACGAGTGCATCTTCAATAATATGCGGTCTCATTGCTGTATCCTCCACTTTATAAAATGATAAGTTACTTGTTACGACACTCTTGACCGGAATTTCGATAGATTCTTTACTAATAAATTGCCCGTTAACTACTTTATCTATAAGTGGTACAGCAATTACATCGAGTATCTTTGAATCTGACCAACCTAGCAGGTAGGCAGGAGACACTTCAAGTACAGTAGCTAAGTCATGCACCACATCAATTGGTACTTGGCCTGCCTCATATCTGAAAACACTACTACGACCTTTCCCTATTAAAGTAGCTAACTCTGATAGCGATAAGCCTTTTTCTTCCCTAGCCTTTTTTATTCGATTCACTTGTTCCAATTATTCACCTCCTATTTGTTAATCTATTAATCATTATAATGAACTCTCTCATATTTAGCAACATATAAG
This sequence comes from Ruoffia sp. FAM 26254, assembly GCF_045528545.1. Taxonomy (NCBI): domain Bacteria; kingdom Bacillati; phylum Bacillota; class Bacilli; order Lactobacillales; family Aerococcaceae; genus Ruoffia; species Ruoffia sp. FAM 26254. Next base: position 29,402 of record NZ_JBGQQY010000015.1, on the reverse strand, counting down.
TGATGAATCGTTCCACAAAATGAAATAATTGCTTGATTCATTTATAGAAATTATGTAAATTATGAATAGATTATTAATTCAATTACTCAATAATCTTAATTCATGCATATTTTAGGAGGATTCATGGAAATTATTAACAAGAACTTATTGAAAGCAAAAATTGCGGAGTGTGGTTTAAATAATGGTGTGTTAGCTCAACTAATAGGCGTTAATCGCGGAACGATAAGCAATATTTTGAACGGTAAAACGAAACCCAGTTATGACGTCATCAATGGCATGATTTTCACTCTAAATCTCACCTCAGAGGATTGTTTTAAAATATTTTTTTCAGTTAATACAATTGGTTTTGAGTACGACAACAAAACGGCGGAAGCTTGCTAATGGAGACAATGACGACTGAAAAAGCATTTGAGTATATAGCAAACAGCATGTTTGAAAGACACTCGGTGAATATCTTTAACTACATTCAGAAAATAGAGTCGCGGATTGAAGAACTAGAAAGGGAGAAGAGGAAAGCCTACCTTAGACAGAAGGATGTGTGTGCTGAATTCGGTATAGGACACGCAACACTAAAGAATTGGGTAGCTTGTGGACTGGAAGAGATATGGATAGAAAGCAGAGTCTACTATGACAGAAAAGATATAGAACGTTATATGAATCAGCATAAAATATAAGAAACGTGCCAGCGTGAAAGGAATTAAAGATATCATATGAATCAATTAATGTTATCTAGCAATCTTAATGTCATTGAGTCTGAAATAAAAATGTTTAAAGAATCGATGGGTAGATCTATTTGGGAGATTGGACGTCGTTTAAACCATGTAAAAGAACAAGACCTTATGCATGGTGAATTCATTGATTGGTTGAATACAGTAGGGATAGAGCGGAGAAAAGCCAGTCGGATGATGCGAATAGCCAAGGAGCTACCAGAAAATGAGACAACGTTGTCCCATTTAGGACTCAGTGCCCTTGATCTTATCGCATCATTACCAGAAGAAAGCAGACATACTCCTGCAATGACGAGAAGTGGTGCTATAAAACCACCAATAGATATGACAGTAAGAGAACTTAAAGAGATGAGAAGTGGCTTAAATACGGAAAGTGAGCCCGGTAAACCTACCCAAGAAGTAATCCAACCACCTAGACAAAGAGAACAAGACAGACTGCATATAGAGACACTAGAGTATGAGCTCGAGTCAATGAAGATGAGATTTGCTCAAGTGAATCAACAATATGAAGATGTTCTACAACGTGAGGAGGAGTCTAAAGAAAAAGCGGATCAACTTGATACTTTGAAAAGAGAACTTAATCAAAATAAAACTGAACTTGGAAAAATTGAATCACAAATTGCGAGTACACTTGATTTGCATGACTTAAAACGAACTGTAGACACATTACTCATAACAATATCACCTATGAAGTACCATTCAACATTTAAAGCAAGTAGCAATAATATGGATTTACATCAGAAGTTTGAAGAGATAGTTACTTCAGTTAGTCAGTGGTGTGAGGATATGTACGGGTTATTACATAAATCAAACATTATAGAAGCAGATTTTGAAGAATACGATTACTAGGAGGACCTTATTATGAATAATGAGATGGTAGCAACAAATCAATTTCCGAAGTCTTTCAGTCAAATGATGGAGCATTATAGTGAGACCTTACAATTAATTAAATCGCAAACAACTCAAATAAAACAAATTGATGATCGATTAGATTATATAGAGAATAAACAACCCATTAATCCGGTTATCGCAAGCTTTTTACAACAGCAACGTAAACAGATTGTTATTGAGCTTTTAGGCGGTAAAAGCTCACCAGCTTATAAAAATCGTAAGATAAGTGGGGCAGTATATAGAGAAGCTGCTAGTGCGTTTAAAAAGCATTTTAAAATACCAAGATACGACCTGTTAAAACGTGAAGACCAAGAAAGTGCATTAAACTTTTGGACTGGATGGCTTCCGTCTGAGAGCTTACGAAAACAAATCCTTGAAGCAAATAAAGTGAAGTAGGAGGAATGGACATTAATGGCGCCCCCAAAAAGAGTGATACCAATTTCATTTTGGACTGACCCATATGCAGTAGAAAACTATTCGGTTGAAGATAAGTATTTCATCTTATATCTTATGACGAATCCGGCAACGACCCAGGTAGGAATTTATCGCTTATCAAAAAAAGTCATGAGCTTTGAAACCGGCTATACTACTGACGTAATTAACGTGCTTTTAGACCGATTCGAAAACAAATACAATCTAATTATCTATAGTTCTGAAACACAAGAGATAACACTACTTAAATCATTAACTTACAGCATTATGAAGGGCGGGGATCCAGTTGCACAGTTATTAAAAAGTGAGCTGTCAATGGTCCTTAACCCAGACTTGATACTTCAAACTTATATGAGTTTGCAAAGCTTTTTTGAAACGTCTGTAAGAGTATTCGACCAAACAATTAAAAGACTCTTTGAGTTAGAGCTACAGAAAAGGAATATTCCATTTTCTATGACTTTTACGAGTAATGAGAATGAGAACCAAAATAATAACTACAACCAAAATAATAATGATAATGATAATAATAACCATAATCATATTCGTGGCTATGAATCGCCCCCCGAATCGATAGGCGAATCAGAGACATCATCAAATTATATTAATAAAGGTATTATTTACTATGAGCACCACTTTGGTAAACCAACACTAGAAGTTATAGAGCAAATAGAGTACTGGACTGAATTACTTTCAGTGGAAAAGGTTGTAGGTGCACTTGCACTATCTAAAACAGCAACTTATCCTCTGAAGTATGCATCAAAGATACTTTCAAATTGGCATAAAGATAAAGAAGGGAAATCAGCATAGTGAAATATTTTGCAGCATATGAGCAAATTAACAAGTTGAAGATAGGAAACTTATATAATTCAATCGATGAAGTATTAGAGGCAGCAACAGTTACGATTCTTGAATTTTTTGATGATAAGTCGAATAAAACAAAAGAGGTTTTTGGTGTCGATGCAGAGTCTTATTTTAATAGTCGCATCGGAGATATGTATAGCTTTAGTATTTACCAGATTGACGGAAATGATGCGATTAGCTATATCCGCACAGCAGATTTATGGCAAATAGCGAGATTATCACGTGATACCTATATCATAAAGGGTGTGTTGAGTATTAGTAATGACACAATTAACACTGAGTTTATTGAAGCAATAACGGTGACTGAATATTATTTACGCATCGTATCAAATTTAGAGAATTTACAAAGAGTAGTATGTACGAAGCGTGCAACAATGCTGATTGTAGATACATATATATCCATTATACGAATTAAAGATATTCTAAATATTAAAGATGACGTTTTAGAATATCAATACTATCCGGATTTAGATACATTTGAGCAATTAGGGCTGATCGCAAGAGGAATGTTATCTGGTTATGACATATCATTTTCACTAAACCTGCTTATTTATTATATTTGGGGGCTAACGGAGATCAACTTTGATATTGATTTTGTTAAATGTATTTCAGATGGAGTTAAGGATAGAGGCGAGTTCTATAAACAAGCCATCTAAAGACGATTAGTCCAGTATAGTGATTAAGCTTCACCACCAAGCGAAACAAGAAGAGAGCTGTTCGCTTGGTGGTGATATTTCTATGCTTAAAGCTTGTTCATAAATTATGCTTCATCATCTAAAACTTCAAATTCAGATGGATATTCAAAGTTTGTTTTTAGAATCATTTCAGAGAACTTTATCATTTTCTCAGCCTCTTCTTTTGTAGCTATTTCTATCTCATGTGTGGAACTATTACCTTGAATTCTAATCGAATCAACCCATACTCTGCTTCTTGCGGTAATATAATTTTCTTCTTCAAGATAGTTTACGTATTCTATAAATCGTTTATTGCTTTCAGCACCAAGTTCTACAGCAATATGCATTAATAATTTTCTACATAATAAAACCACTCCAGTATAGGATCTAGCTGAAAATGAATCTCGTGCTTCTGTGTATACTTTGTTTAGCATTTCTGGAAGATTCTTAACATCTTCACCATATCTTAAACCTGGAATTTGACCTTCTTCAATTAGAAAAGTAGGTAAGTTGCAATAACTACAAATATAAACACCATAATTTTCAATCTGCTTTTCAGTATTGGTAGTACTATACATTATCAAACCACGTTCTGATGAAGTATGTCTACCGCAATGACCGCAATGAAAAGCATTAATTGCTGGACAAGAATCACCTCTCCAGTAAAAATGTTTTTTTAACTCATGAAAAGAGTTATTTAAATCAAAATTTGCCATTTAAGTCCCCTCCTTGAAAATCAATATATCAAAGTTTAATAGAACAAGCGAGAGAATTGTAAGCGATTAAATATCTATGATGTGTTCTTTATTCACATCCACATCAGAAAATTGTGAACGGATTGGTTCGGACGAGTCCGGCTGGAGCCCGCGAGGGCGGGAAGCGGCAACGAGTACGAAACAAGGAGAGAGCAATTTTCTGATGTGGATTTTAAAAGACTTGTCCTCAGGATGAGCAAAAAAACATAAATTTAAAAGTAACCGTATTTAGGCTAAAAAGATGCCTATTTACGGTTATTTTATTTGCCAATAATTAGGTCGATTAACCAAGTTGACGAGCCGATTGGTCTGGTAAATTGCCAGTAGAAAGATAATATTAATAGTATAAAGACATAAGTTAATTTGACTCACAAATCCTATTCAGATGCATTTTATAGGTGATTTGAAACCTCATTATTAGAGTCAGTCAATCTAAATCCCCAGAAAAGCCATGGGGTGACAATAAATAGAAAATTTTCGTTATTAATAGTGAAGCGCTTTAAATATTAAGTAAAGGAGGGATAGCATGAAAGAGTTCTTATCTGCAAGCTTAAAACTTCAAGCGATTAATCCAGTTACTGAAGAAAAAACAACAGTGACGTTAAGAGATTTAACACAGGATGCACCAGCAGCTGAAGTTCAATCAGTTCGTAATGCACTTCAAAGTGTTATGCAAGAGCCAATTGCACAAACAACAGCGGTTGAAACTTACTTCTATAGTTAAGCCATTTAGCATATTAAGTTAGAAAGGAGGGATAGTCATGGAAGAAACTTTAAATCTAGAATTACTATTTAAAGATGAAGGTGGAGCTTCAAAGAAAATTTCAATTAAAAATCCAAAAGAAGGATTATCTAGTCAAGAAGTTCAATCTGCACTTGATACTATTGCGGGAGCGGAAATTTTCGTTGGAGTAAACGGAGATTCATATGCAGTAGGTACTGCAGCACGTTATGTACGTCGTGCAGTTGAAGAAATCTATGTTGCTTAGTATTAAACCATATTGGCCTCGCTTAATGCGGGGCTTATTTTTTTAGAAAGGAGGGCTTATATGTCTTTAATTGAGTTAGGTAGTTTAGCGGGAGCGATGGTTGCTGTTATTACATTAACAACAAAGATTATTAGTTTAATAACGTCTATTCAAAATCTTATTACTCGCCTAGATGTGATGCAACGAGATTTAGAGTACAACACGTTAAAAATTCGTGAAGTAACTAAGCAAGTGAATTCACATGAATCAAAATTTTTTGTAGTTGAATCAAAATTGAATGATATCCAAAGAACTTTAAAGGAGAACCTAAATGATATCTTTAAATAATAGAGTATATGACTCACTGAAGTGGTTTGTTTTAATCGTTTTACCGGCAGTTTCTGTTCTGATCCAAGGATTAGGCGACTTATATGGTTACTCAAGTTCTGATGTAGTTGTATCTACAGTTAATTTATTCACTGTATTTATTGGAACTATTTTACAGATTTCATCAAAAAATTATTATGATGGAGGTACAAATAATGGTAACAGCACAATCAGTTATAGCTAAGGCACGTGAGTATCTAGGAGTTCAAGAAGGCACACAAGCACACCACCGCATCATAGATGCTTATAATCAAGTTAAGCCTGTACCCGTTGGTTATCTAGTAAAATATAGTGATGATTGGTGTGACACGTTTATAAGCTTTATTGCTGATAGAGCAGGAGCAAGTCAATTGATTGGTCGTGAGTGTGGGGTGCAGAGGCATATTGCTATTTTCAATGAACTAGGGATTTGGATTGGAAAGAAGTTTCCTAAAATGGGCGATGTTGTCACATTTGACTGGGATTCTAATGGATGGGCGGACCATATTGGCTTTGTTGAGAAAGTAGAGAATAATCGCATCACAACGATTGAAGGGAATAGTAATGGACGAGTAGAGCGCAATACTTTCGCATGGAATGATAAGCGGATAAAAGGGTATGCACGTCCGAAGTACAAGATTATAGGTGAATTAAAGAAAACTATTGATGAAGTAGCAAAAGAAGTGATAGCTGGAAAATGGAGTACCGGACAAGCTAGAATCAGTGCATTGCTAGAAGCAGGTTATGATGCGAATGCTGTTCAGTCTAAGGTAAATGAGTTGCTAATACCGACTGTAGACAAGCCTATTAACTCAAGTGAAGTGATTTCTCTATCATACAATGGAGCTATTTTATCTAAAAAGTATGTAGAGAAGATCCTGTCTTTAGCCAATGAATATAAAATATTACCTAGTCTTTTAATTGTCATGTTACATTTTGAAGGGTTATGGGGCAATTCCAATGTAGCAAAGATTGATAATAATTGGGGTGGAATGACTTGGTCTACGTCATATGTAGGTAATCCTAAAGTAAATAAGACTAAAGGCAGTAAAAGACCAAGTAATGAGGGTGGAAATTATATCCATTACTCTACCGTAGAGGATTTTCTTGAAGACTGGGTGTATTTACTCCGTCCAAATGGAATCTATAAAGTAAGTGGTATAGGCAATTTTAAAGAAGCTGTAAAAGGACTATTTAAAATTGGTGGTGCGAAGTATGATTATGCTGCATTAGGGTATACAGATTACTTAAGTCGGATGGAAGCCCGTAAAGATGCGATTGAAAAGCAGAATCCTAGTGTCTTAGGTAAGTTAGATAATTTGTTTAACGGTGGAGGTACTCATAAGGAAGCATCTAGAAAGTATAAGATTGCTCCATCTGCGACCAAATGGTTAACAGGCGAAGCTATCGCATCATTTGCGAAAGATTTAGAGTTTGAACTGATTGAAGAAAAAGAAGTTGTAAATCAAGCATATCTACTCGGGAACGACGGTGTTCCAATTGGTTGGTTACTTGATGAGGATGTAGTATAAGCCTGTTAAATGTATGAATTTTTGGTAAATAAGCTATCTTAATTATTAAGCAAATCACGCAACTCATTAGCGTAGCGAATGGTTCATTCGAGTCCGGCTGGAGCCCGTAAGGGCGGGAAGCGGTCACGAGAATGAAACACCGAGCGGAGCTAATGAGTTGCGTGATTTTTATATTGCATACTGATAATTCTGTTTACTTTTTATTTAATGATAGTGCATGACGTAAGTACTCATAAGTTCTAACTTGTTGGTTATCAGATTGCATACTTACTTTGAATATAAAGAAGTGATCGCGATTGTCCTTCGAATAGGGAAATGGTAAGCGGAAGTAATTAACTTGAGCTTCGCTCATAGTAAGTAGTATGTTTTCTGTTAAAAATGGTAAAGGGATGACCATATTTGAATACTTGTTAAAATCAGTTTTAAATCGGTTGTAGTTGTCACTAAAGTAATCAAACTGCACGCTGCTTCTATTTAATTTTGTAAAGTCCATAAAATACCTCCTTAATGAAGCAATGTTCGTTAATTATAAGAACAAATGTTCGCATCGTCAAGGAGGTTTTTCCATTGAATGTTCTGCGAACAATCAATCTTGGATTAGCGAAGTGAAATTGATATGTAATATCGACACACGCAAAAAGCGCGTGAGTCACCTAACTATGGTAATAAAAAAATACCGAATTAATCGGATAACCGACAAATTCGATACAAGGTTGGTATGTGAGAAATTATACTTTATAACAATGAAATTTCAGAAATACATGATAAATTACAAAAACAAGATATTACACCTAAAAGAGCAGACGAAATGAAAGCCGAGCTTAAAGCGAAAATAACCGAAAAACGAGATTCTGCTACCGATTCTATTGAAAAAATGCTGAATCAAGTTAGAGAATCAGAATTAAAGCGTATTGAGGGCAACCGCCAAACAGTCACTCAAGAAGTAATGAATGAATTGAGTTTACTAAGTCAAATTGATGTGGATCACGATGAATTATTAGAGTATGCAGAAAAACATTTGAATAGTCCGCTAGTGTTAAGACGTATTGCTGATATTGCAAAGCAAAAAGAGATTCCCTTTGCTTTACCAGATAGCGAAGAAGTTAAACTTGAAAAAATATTAAATCGTATTAATGGTGACGTTAATTATGTTACCGAGCTAATCAACGGTGGAGATTTAAAACTAGCCAAAGGCAAATTAGCGTTTTTAAACGATGGTACAGTTGAAACGTATGATAGTATGCTTATTGATTATAGCGGCAGTAGTAATCTATTAAAAGATCACACTGTTGTTCAAGAAGCAAAGAAGCTTACTGAATCGAATAATAACGAAGTACCCGTTAATGAAAATAACATTCCTAATGCTGACGCAGTTGTTGCTAAAATGCGCCTAGCTTTTGCATTCTTCATATTTTCATCTCCTAACTATTAATGTTAAGATTAGGATAAAGTATATCGAAATATAATTCAAATATTATGCAATATATTGCTAAGGGAGATGTTAGTATGCGATAAAAAGAAATATTAAATCTAATTTACATTGGGGTTTTAACTGTATTCATAAAGTATATACTAGATGTGTTTTTTCAAGTTTTATTTGATAGAAGTTTAGCAGATATCGTTAAAGAGTTTGTTCAAAATATATTGAATAAATAGAGTAATAACTAAAAACTATTAGTAACAAAATTACACGATGAATTGGTCTCTGGTTAGAGTATTATACTAGTGAATCACACTACTATATCTGGAATTCCGCTTTACGTTCTCCTCTAGAAACTTCGTCTTTATATTGCTTTCTAATACGTTTTAACGTTGCTACGCTTATACCTGTGATTGTAGCTGACTCTGCGATACTATTGGTTTGCATTATATCAATTGCTTTTAAATATCTAACGCTTAATTTACGCTTTGGGCGCCCCTCTTTAAAGTTTGGATTGTGTATTTTTGCATATGTAGTGCACCCTTAAAAACGGACTTTAATTGAATATTTTTACTAAGCGGCTTGTCATCTATATTGAATAGGTGACAGGCCGTTTAGTTTTGTTTTGATACGTTCGTGATTGTATCAGTAAATATATGATCTGATTCGTGCTTCTAACTCCCCGACACTTTCAAATGTTTCACCGTAATACATTTTTTGCTTCAATAAACCAAAAAAGTTTTCCATCGGTGCATTATCTAGACAGTTCCCTCGTCGGGACATACTCTGACAAATGTTGTTTTCTTCAAGTAAGTTGACCCATGGTGATTATGAAATCCTTGTTCGGTGTGTAACATTAAGCCGTGTTGCTCAGGGAGTTTTGTTAATGCATCTTCAAGTGATTGATTGATAAATTGAACCGTCGGAGATTGACTGAGACTATACGCGGTCATTTCACTATTTTAGAGATCCATAATCAGCGATAAATACATTTTGCTTTCTGAATGGGCTACTTTAAATTCAGTCACATCACTCACCCAAACCTGATTTGATTCTTTCGTAACAAATTGGCGATCCAGTTGATTATCAGCGATGGTTCCAACTTCCACTTTGAATGAACGATATCGACGACTTTTACGGCGGAATTTCACACACAAGAGTTGATCTTCTCAAATAATTCTTAAGACACGCTTATGATTTATTTTACGTCCTCGCTGATTTAGAGCTAAGGTGACTCTGCGATAACCATAACTTTGGTTTGACGCTTCAATAATCGCTTTAATTTCCTCGATGAGTGTATTCTCTTCAGTATCGTCCTCGGGTTGATTTAATTTTGCTTTCCATTCATAGAATGAACTTTTAGGAATGGCCATCAACTCAAGCCAAGTTCTAAGCTTAATCACTGGGAAGTCATGCCTTAACTCCAGAATTATTTTTGTTTTTTCTTTGTGTTTGATTGTTTCTGGATCAAGGCCTTCAACTTTTTTAGATACGCGTTCTCCGCTTCTAAATACATCGTTTTTTCCCTTAATTCAATGAGTTCTTCTAGTTCAGATTGTGATAGGTTTCGAGGTTGCTTATCTTGATGAGTCATAGCACGGTCTCCTTTATTTTTTTGACGTCCTGGTGGCCCATTTAAGCCTTCGAATCCTTGAGTATCATATGCTCTCTGCCAATTAGCTATCGTTGATCCTTGCTTGATACCAAAGTGTTCAGCCGCTTCTCTATAGGACACCTGATGTATGTCTCTATAGTTTAAAACAGGTAACTTGAATTCGCCACTATATTTCGATTTAGATAAACTTTTTTCAATCCCAGCCTCACCATACATTTGATATTGATAACACCAATTTTTAATTGTACTACGTGCCACACCATATTGTTTAGATAAGCTCTTGTGTGAAACACCCGCTTCATTTTCTTTAACTATCGTCAATCTTAGCTCTTTATTATATTCTTTTTCCATCTAAAAACCCCCTAAATCCATGTCCGGATTTAGGGGGTCACTACAAAATCTTAGCCTATTTACGGTTATTTTATTTGTCTAAAGCTGGATACATCTAACAGTTTGTTGAACCGATTGCGCTGTTAAAACCCTATAATGACGCTATCATTAATAGTAAAAGGAGAGTGAGATAGACTTTGAAAACGAATGAAGATTTTGAGCAGTTACTAGACCAATACAACCCACTAATCCATCGTGTTATGAAGAGTTTATATATTTATCCATCAGACAATCAGTATGAAGATTACCTGCAAGAGTTACGTATCAAACTTATAAAGATAGCAGAGAATTTTGACGGCGACCCGCTTGTTAAAGACAAGTACCGATTCACTAATTTTGCTAAGCGTGGTTTGACTTGGTATCTAATCGATCTATTCCGGTCAGACAAAAAAGAAAAGGATGAAGTGTCGCTCTTAGATATTACAATTATAGAAGAAGACGGATTAGGCCTATTAGAAGACAGTCGATTAGCAATCACATCCTTTTACGAAGAAGTAAAAAAGAGGCTTAATAGTACGGAAATTACGTTATTTTGGGCCCTTCTCAGTGGGAACTACACATCACAACAGTTAGCAATGGAGTATGGGGTTAGTCGTAAAACAATTAGTAAAAGAAAGAAACAAATTAGAGATAAACTCCAATCTTTAAAAATCATTTTAAATCAGTAGAGTGACACTCTTAAGTTTCATGACGTTCTTATTAGTGTAGGGCAACTTACAAATACAGAGCGAGGAGGAAATGATATGAAAGAGTTCTTATCTGCAAGTTTAAAGTTTCAGTCAATCAATCCGGTTACTGAAAAGAAAACAACGGTAACATTACGAGACTTAACACAAGACGCACCAGCAGCAGAAGTTGAAGCAGTTCGTGATGCATTACAAAGCGTTACTGATGAACCTATTGGCAAAACAACATCAGTTGAAACGTATTTCTATGGATAAGTCATTTACTAAACTAAATTCGGAAGGAGGTAATATTCATGGAGGAAATTTATAACCTAGAATTGCTATTCAAAGATGAAGGTGGAGCAAACAAAAAAATTACGATTACTAATCCAAAAGAAGGTTTGCCAGCTCAAGTTGCTCAATCAGCATTAGAAGCTATCGCAGCTGCAGAGATATTCGTTGGCACAAACGGAGATTCTTATGCATCTGGTACTGGAGCACGTTATGTACGTCGTACAATTGAAGATGTCTATACTGCTTAGTCTTGATCAGTTTCACAGCCTCGCTTTTTGCGGGGCTTATTTTTTTAGAAAGGAGGAAATTACCATGGCATTTATTGAATTAGGTAGTTTAGCTGGAGCGATGGTTGCAGTTATTACATTGACAACAAAGATTATCAGTTTAATAACTTCGATTCAAAACCTTATAAACCGCCTTGATGTGATGCAACGAGATTTGGAATATAACAAGTCCAAGATTAGTGAAGTCACAAAGCAAGTCAATACACATGAGTCTAAAATTTTTATTATTGAAACAAAATTAAATGATATTCAAAAAATATTAAAGGAGAAATTGAATGATGTCTTTAAATAACAAGTCATATGACATGCTGAAATGGTTTGTATTGATTGTTTTACCAGCTGTATCAGTGCTAGTGCAAGGGCTAGGTGATTTATATGGTTACTCGAGTTCTGAGGTATATGTTTCAACGATTAATTTATTCACTGTTTTTGTTGGTACTATTTTACAGATTTCATCGAAAAATTATTATGATCGGGGGAATAATGATGGCGACAGCGCAAGCAGTCATTAATAAAGCAAGAGAATACTTGGGGGTTAAAGAAGGTACGGTGGCACATCATCGCATCATAGATGCCTACAACCAAGTTAGACCCGTTCCCGTTGGCTACATGGTTAAGTATAGTGATGATTGGTGCGATGCATTTGTCAGTTTCATTGCTGATAAGACCCAAACAAGTGAGTTGATAGGTCGTGAATGCGGCGTTCAGCGTCATATTAACATTTTTGAAAAATTAGGGATATGGCGTGGAAAAGAATTTCCTAAAATGGGCGATGTTGTCACATTTGATTGGGATAGTAATGGTTGGGCGGATCACATCGGTTTTGTTGAGAAGGTTGAGAATAATCAGATTACAACGATTGAAGGTAATAGTAATGGACGCGTTGAGCGAAATACCTTCCTATGGAACGATAAACGGATTAAAGGCTATGCACGACCGAAGTATAAAATCATAGGAGAAATTAAAAAGACGATTGAGGAAGTAGCCAAAGAAGTTATTTCTGGAAAATGGAGTTCTGGCCAGGAAAGGATCAATGAGTTATTAGCTGCTGGTTATGATGCGAGTTTGGTTCAAAAAAAAGTAAATGAAGTCTTAACATCTGTTGATAAGGGTGTGGATAATGGAGCGTTGCCTGTGATGACATATAATGGGGCTACACTCTCCGAAAAGCATATCAAAAAGATAGTCGAATTGGCTAAGGAATACAATATACTACCTAGTCTTCTTATTGTGATGTTGCATTTTGAAGGAGTATGGGGTGAATCGAACGTTGCCGAAATCGATAATAATTGGGGTGGTATGACCTGGTCTGATTCATATGTAGGTAATCCTAAGATTAATAAAAACAAAGGTAGCAAACGCCCTACAAATGAGGGTGGCCATTATATTAAGTATTCAAGTGTCAAAGATTTCCTTGAAGATTGGGTTTATTTACTGAGACCAGGTGGCAATTATAGAGTGAGTGGAATTAGTAATTTTAAACAGGCTGTTAAAGGTCTGTTTCGAGAAGGTGGAGCAAAGTATAATTATGCTGCCTTAGGCTACGCAAAGTATTTAGAGCGTATGGTAGCTCGTAAGTTAGCGATTGATAAGGAAAATTCAGGTATTCTGGATCAATTGGATTCAACGTTTAGTAATATCACAAAGAAATTGAAAGTGAAAGAAGAAGCGTATAGATGGTTTACTGGTGAGAAGATACCCGATTGGGTCAAAGACTTAGAATTCGAACTCATCGAAGAAAAAGAGGTCATGCAAACGATTTATTTGCTTGGTAACGACGGTATTTCAATAGGTTGGATAGATAAGTCAGATGTTACTTAATTCTCTTATAAGTGCGTTTAAAACGTAAAATAAGGTGATGAAACGCAAACTAAACTCCCCCAACCCACTAGCTCCGCTCGGTGTTTCATTCTCGTGGCCACTTCCGACCTAATCGGTCTCCAGCTGGACTCGAATGAACCATTCGCTACACTAGTGGGTTGGGGGAGTTTCGATTCTAATTAGTAAATTTTTAAATCTAGTAAATTAATATATTCTCTTTCTTTAAGTCCTATAAATAGGCTTCTTACTACTATCTTTAATGTGATATAATCAAAAGGAATATAAAAAAGAGGTGAGAGTATGTCTTTGAGCATTAGAACTTTCGGTTGGGTTCAAAACCCATCTAGTTTTTCAAATTTAAAGAAGACTGTTCAAATTTTTGATAATAAATCAGAGCACTATCTTGAGTTGAAAAATAAACTTGTTGATGAAGTAATATTCATTAAAGATATAAAAGATTCCCTTCAGTCAAAATTGGACCGTGATGAAAATAAATTTACTTACATAGAACTAGTTGGAAGAAATGTAAAATCAGACGGAACGTCTGCTGAAAAAAGGAGTAAAGCTGTAGCAGATTCACTTATTCAAATTTCAATTTTACCGCAAAAAAATACAACGACAGGAAAAAAATATACCGATAACTGGACAGCAGATGGTTTTTTAAGGTGGGCAACCACGCTTAATTTTCTTGAACATAATCGAAAAACAGATACTTTTAAAATCACTGAATCGGGTCTTAAATTTTCAAAATCAGAAAATGATTCCGAAGAGGAAAATGAAATTTTGCGTGCTGCATTTTTATCTTATCCCCCAGCTACTAGAGTCCTAGACATTCTTGATAGAGCAAAAAACCCAGTGAATAAATTCGAAATCGGACAAAGCTTAGGTTTTACCGGAGAAAAAGGATTTACTTCATATGATAGTGAATTAATGAAAGATTTATTGAGAGAAGCTCCAAAAAAAGACGAAAATAAGATTAGAAGTGATATTGAAGGTACTAGTGATAAATATGCACGTATGATAGCCAACTGGCTTTATAAAGTTAAATTCGTTGAGAAGCATACTCAAAAAGAAGGCGATATAACAATGTTTCAAGGTTATTCTATAACTGCTCTAGGAAAAATTTATCTTAATCGATCAAAAGGAAAATCAAAACACCGAAAAAAACCCAAATTTTTAATGTGGGAGTTCCTAGCAACTAATATATCCAGTAAAGATTATGTCCGAACAAGAAGGGCAGTAATCATTCAACAATTAATGAAATCTGAATCGTTCAGGGCTCTGATACTCGAACTTACTCAAAGAGGATTCAAAGATGATATATCTATCATAAAAAAAGACATTAGAGGATTAATAAATTTTGGTTTAAGAATAAAAATTACTGAAGATTGGTCCCGAGTAACTTTACAAGATAATATTTTAAATTTTGATATCCCTCAACTAGATATTACTCAAGAAGAAAAAGATCATCGATTTGATAAAGAGAAGGCATTCTTTCTTAATCATACCAATATACCTGATAAATTTGTTGAACTTATCCCGATTGCTCACAATGGGCATGCTAATCGAGATTTTGAATTAATAACTACAGAACTACTAAGAGATATTTATGGATTTAATGCACTTCACCTCGGAGGAGGTCTTAAACCAGATGGAATAGCATTTACTTCCGGTTATGGAATAATCTACGATACTAAGTCTTATGCTAAAGGTTACTTACCTAGTATTGGTGAAAAAGATAAAATGATACGCTACACTATTGACAATCAACTAAGAGATATAAATCGTAATAAAACAGAATGGTGGAAACCATTTCCTAATATAATCCCTGAAAATGCTTATTATTCTGTTTGGATTTCAAGCTATTTCAAAACCAATATTGATGACGATATTGAATATGTATCAAATGCAACTAACAAAGCAAAAATTGGTGCTTTAGATGTTCATCAATTATTAATCGGTGCTTCTAAAATTCAAAAGGGAGAGCTTGTTTTAGAAGACATACCAAAATATATTAAAAATGAATTAATTATTTTCGACGAAAAAATAAGCCTGGCGTATTAAATGCTCAGGCTTATTTTTTTATCTTTATTAATAGTTTGGGTTATAGGATCATAATTCGTAATCAATACTTCTGAACTTCCCTTGTTTTTAGAGTTATACGAAGCATTATTATAGTTATAGTCTAAATAATGAACACTGACATTACGATTTTTAATGTAGTTCAATAAAAATTCGTTTGTTTCCCCCTTATGAGTGAGGACATTGCTAAGGGCATATCGAATATTCCTAGTCGTTAAATTATCCATAATCTCATACATTAACAATTCCTGTTCTTTCCGCCAATTTTGGAAACCTCTATTACCATCGTTATAACTCCCGGTGGTTATAAGATAAGGTGGATCTAGGTAAACAAAATCTTTTTCAGTCAACTTAGTAAAATTTATATTTTCAAAATAATTATCGGTAAATTCAAAGCTAATTTCCTGTAAACGGTTATTAAATCGTCTTAGGTTATTTTCCATATTCTTACTAAAATGGCTTCTATTCCTACCGAAAGGATTATTAAACTCCATTGAGTTATTAAAACGAATTTGATAATTATAGCTATAGGACACAAGGATATACAACATTAATGGATGAGGGTTTTCGTTATATTGACGTCGAAAAGATAAATAAGCCTCTTCATTAGTCTTACTCAAACCTTTTTCTGAGATAATTTCTTTAATTCTTACAATAAGCTCCTCGGTATTTTGCTTTGAAAAGTAACGAAACATCTCATTTATACGTGTATTCATATCATTGAAAATATATCGATTTGCATTTGCATTAATGCCTACATTTGCTCCACCTGAAAATAGGTCTAAAAAGGTATCAATATTCGTTGGGAATAATGGTATAATTTGTTTTAAAAGACGGTATTTTCCACCAATATAATTAAGCGGACTTTTAATATAACCTTGTTGTTTAGGTTCCCATTTAGTCAATTTTAATTGTTGGGGCTTACTTATTATATTTTTCACAGGTACTTTGCGAATATAAAATAGATATTCATTTAAAGCAGCTTTCTTTGATGGAATCTTTGATTTGTACTTTTTGTAAGGGATCACTCTAACGTCGACCAATCCGTCATAAGCGTTCTTGGCTAATATCTCCTTCAAGTCATCAATTGGAATAATACCTTCATCGTTATAACTCAATATGATATGTTTAGTATTAATATTTTTTAACAGGTCTTCCATTGCTTTCAAAGCTTTACTTCTCATCGCATAATTACTTCTTTTATCTGACCAGTCAAATATTTTTGTTTTTCCAGTTAACTTTGGTTTATTGTGGGTAGCTATATTTTCAAGTACGTGATAATTCGAAGCGTACTGTCTATTGTTATAAGGAGTATCAATATAAACAATGTCTGCTTTTTCCTTCTTAACTAATTCATTAGAATCTACATTAAAAGCTGTATTATTCAAATTGTTATTGAGAACTGGAAGTGGCTTCAATTTTAAAGTTTTAAGAGCTCGTTTATCCCAATGTTTTAAGTAAGCACCATATGTTCCGGTCGTATTACTCACTAAAGAAACAGCTTCAATTAGACATGCAATGAGATAAAAACGTTCGTAGTCAGTGATTTTATTTAAAAGATACCAGGCTTCAATTGTTTCTCTGATAAAATCAATTCTCTGACCATTTTCAATAGTAAAATACATACCGGAATCATCACTAACAGGAGTATAAGCATTTGTGTAATAAAAATCACCGGAATACGCTTTTAGCTGATTTTCATCATTTAAATAATCAAATGGATTGAATTCTAAGCCATTAAAAGAAAAAGCTTTATTATTTTCAATTACTGCTTTAGCATAGCAAAAACTAAAGTATAAAATATCGTTTGATTTAATTTCAAATGTTTTTTTAAAATGTTCTCCAACCACATTGGCACCTGCGAAGAGGTCGAAAAAAACTCGTTCTGATCCATCTAATTTTTCCTCTAACATGCTATGGATCTCGTTAAGTAATAGGTTCTTAGACCCTATAAAACGCATAAAAACATCCCCTTTCATCCAACTGCTTGTCATAGTATATCATGAGTAGACCTTAAAGGAAATACAAAGGTAAACCCGATAACAATTGTTAAGTCTACTTTTTAATAGACTTTGACAAGCTTAAAATTTATGAAGTATTATTAACGGTTGAAAATACATAGAAATGCTATTTGACGGATTAGTTAGCTTAAGATTGCAAGGCGAGTATATTATAACTACTACACCATCAAGCGAATAGTGAACGGATTGGTTCGATCGAGTCCAGCTGGAGCCCGTAGGGCGGGAAGCGGACACGAGAGCGAAACAAGAAGAGAGATATTCGCTTGATGGTGATTTTAGCTAAAAACTATTGAGCCCTTGGTTCCAAAAACTAAAGTATCTTATTTAATAGATCAAAAAACCTAGCCAGTATAATCCGGCTAGGGTAATTTGTATCATATGAAATCTATTCTACTATTAGCGCCTCTAGATCTTTATAAGTTTTAATCGTTGCAGGATTTGATGTTTGATATTTGATAGATTTACCTTTTAGTGTCTTCTCATGAGGATAATCAATAAGTTGTAATTCTACTCGTCCTTTTAATTCACCATCAAGAAAATATAGAAGTGAATCACCTAGAGCATATTCATCTTGAACTACTTGATTGTAAAGTACTATAACTCTTTCAACATTATCTAATCGTTTAGGATTTAGCTTCCAAGCTTTTCTTGATCTTTCTAATAATTCTTCTTTTGACTCAGGTAATACATTAATTTTAATTACTAATACCTTTTCCATTAACTACACCTCTTTTTTAATTTAGTGAATCACTGATTCACTTGTTTAACGAAACATATCATTTAATCAAATTGATGTAAAGGGTTAATTGTTATTTAGAATTTTTTATTCACATCCCCATCCAGAAAATAGCTCTCTCCTTGTTTCGCTCTCGTGACCGCTTCCCGCCCGTTGGGCTCCAGCTGGACTCGATCGAACCCATTCGTTCACTATTTTCTGGATGGGGATTTTATAGTGCTTATCCTCAGGATGAGCGTTAAAAACACATAACCGTAATTGGGCTAAATCTTAGCCAAGTTACGGTTATTTTATTTGTCTAAAGCTGGATACATCTAACAGTTTGTTGAACCGATTGCGCTGTTAAAACACTATGATAACGCTATTATTAATGGTAAAGGGAGAGTGAGATAGACTTTGAAAACGAATCTAGATTTTGAGCAGTTACTAGACCAATACAACCCTTTAATCCATCGTGTCATGTAGAGTTTATATATTCATCCATCAGATAATCAGTATGAAGATTACCTGCAAGAGTTACGTATCAAACTTATAAAGATAGCGGAGAATTTGGACGACGACCCGCTTGTTAAAGACAAGTACCGATTCACTAATTCTGCTAAGCGTGGTTTGACTTGGTCGGATTCTGATGTAGGGAATCCTAAAATAGCTAAGACTAAAGGAAGTAAAAGACCTAATAATGAAGGTGGCCACTATATCCGTTACTCGATCGTTGAAGATTGGGTGTATCTACTACGTCCAGGTGGAACTTATAAAGTAAGTGGAGTTAAGAACTTTAAAGCTGCTGTTAAAGGGTTCTTTAGAGCAGGTGGTGCAAAATATGATTATGCTGCTTTAGGGTATTCTGGTTATATGGAGCGTATAGAAGCAAGTAAGTATGGTATTGATAAGCAGAATCCAGATGTACTAGATAGGTTGGATCAAGCACTTTTTAGTGAAGTAGTTGATGAATCTGGTAGTAAGAAACTGAAAGTGGCTCAAAATGCTACTCACTGGTATACAGGAGAGGTAATTCCAGACGGGGTTAAAGAGTTTGAACTCATTGAAGAAAAAGAGGTCACTTATAAGGGCTATCTTCTAGGTAACGAAGGTATTACGATTGGTTGGATAATTAAGTTAGATGTTGCTTAAGTCTTTTAAATACATGCTAATTGCGTAAAAAGCCATCTCGTTTATTAAGCAAATCCCCCAACCCACTAGTGTAGCGAATGGTTCATTCGAGTCCTGCTGGAGCCCGATTAGGGCGGGAAGCGGTCACGAAAATGAAACACCGAGTGGAGCTAGTGGGTTGGGGGATTTTTATATTAAAGTTTACAAATAATTTACATTAAATTTACGTAGAATTAATAATGGTATAGTCTATTATAGATGTCCTTTCAACAGAACGTATAGATTGAACATATTATAATCTCCGTATATTCATTTAAGAACAGCCTATGTCAGGGCTGTTTTTTTGTTGTTTAATTTAATAATTTTTATTTAAAATGAATGTATGACAGATATATTCATCCGTTCTAACTTGATGATTATGTAAAAGATTACTATCAGTGCATTGAATTCTTGCAAATCTATATAAATTTAAAATAAAGTATAAAATATAACTTGTGAATACAATTATTTCATATAGAATATAGATATATAATCATATTAGTTAAATAATTTAATCTAGGAAGGATTATTACAAATGAAGATAAAGTCCATATAATTGTGTAAAAGATAAAAGGCCATGTAACAGCCCTTTTACGGTACAATGTTTTTAACCACAAAAACATACCTAGGAGGACTTTACATGACCCAAGTACATTTTACACTGAATAATGATGAGGTTCAAAGTATTATTGAACACTCGGTAAAAGATGATGTATCTAAAAATATTTTGACGACAGTTTTCAATCAATTGATGGAAAACCAACGAACGGAATATATTCGAGCCGAGGACATTGAAAAAGAGAGTCTTGAATGTTAAAATAAAAGCGATTACAAATGCGAAAGCAAAGATATATAGAGAGGAAGGAGGCTATCAAATAAGAGAAGACTGTATATGTAGGTATAAGATAGACCTGTTAAAATGATGCAGAAGATGGCAAAAATCTTATCAGAATTCATAAGGAGGCAAAGATATGATAAAAAAATATTTACTCTTATTTTCAACAGTCAGTATGGGGCTTGCGGGTTGTGCACAGGTGGAGAATGCACCAGCAGAAGAAGCAGTGGAAGCCCCTCCTATGGAACAGATGGATGAGAACACAGTTGAAGAAGAAACGCCTGAAGAATTGTTTGAACAAGTCCAAAATAATGCGCCTACACAAGAGCGACTGGATGCTTTAGTCGACATTGCCATGCATTACTACTGGTATGGTGGTGACCTCAATGTTGCGGAAGAAGAGTTTTTCCAAGGCATTACGTTGCATGGGGATTATGACGTGGTGGAAGAATCCTTTAGACAAGCGACGATTATTGATCCACTAGATACGGACTTGAGAAGGTCTTTAGCGGCTGCGCAAGTCTTACAAAATGATTTACCCGAGGCTTTAAATACCTTAGAAGAAATTCAAAATACCGATGAAGAAAATTTTGAAGCCACTTTACTTCATGCCGTTTACTCGAAAGTTTCTGGAGACGATGAAACTTTTGATGAAGGCTTCGATCGATTAGCTGAAATAGACGAGGAACGAGCAGAGGACTATCAGGCATTAATTGGTTCGATTGAAGAGATTAAAGACACGGACTTTAATACCGAAGCTCCGGAAACATTGCCAGAGGAAAACCATACGTTCATCACGCTTGGCTATGCCTTATCGGACGAAGGTGAAATGGAAGAGACTTTAATTGAGCGACTGAATGTGACCCTGGAAGCGGCAGAAGCTTATCCAAATTCACATTTAATTGTAACGGGTGGCGTACCCAAAGCTGGGAACACAGAGGCCGAATTAATGGCCGATTGGTTAGTGGAAAATGGCATTGATGAAGAGAGAATTTCTCAAGATCCACTAGCTACTGATACAGTAGAGAACGCATTGTTTTCTATGGATATTGTTCAAAATGAAGGGTTTGAAGATATCACGTTGATTACAAGCGCCAGCCATATGCGAAGAGCGTTAGTGACATTTAACGAAGCCAATCGACTGTTGCTTGAAATGGCAGATGAGGAAACTGAAAGAGAATTTACCAACATCGTCTATATGGATTATGACAGTGAAGAAGAAGCGTATGACATTACGACCGAAGAAGATATGTCCACGCATAGAGATGCCTTACGTACATCAGGCATCTGGCAATTCCCGGGGCGACAAAGATAAAGGATAGAATAAAAAATTCGTTAGTCCTCTTAAGATGATAAGAGGCCAACGGGTTTTTTATTTTTTAAGATGAATGATTCATAGAGAAAATAAGCGGCATCCGCATCTTCTTCATGTCACTCCATTCGTTCATAGTCTTCATAGTAGTCGACGGTTTCTGCATGCACATTTTGGACGATTTCTTCAATCGCTTCGTGTGATTCAGCCTCTTCGAAAGTTAAATCGCAGCTTAGAACAACAAGTTAATTTAGGAATCATCATTTTATTGGGAGTAGAAGGTTCCGCTGGGGGTACCACTTGACCATTTCACCTTGAGGGTTTTAATGAGGATGTTCTTTTGATATTTCCTTGGATGTAAGATTGGAGATACCATAATTGATAGGAGATAGGAAAAGCGGCTTGTGGCTGAAGAGTGGGATACACTCTATTTATGTGGGTTTGTATGGGCATTCGTATTTCAAGATGCTTTGCAAAATCCAAAGAAGGTATGCGAAATATAAAATATTTAGAGACTTTAATAGGTACTTTTACTCAAATGAAAAAATATTTGTTAATATTATTGTTACCAATGCTTTATTTTTCTTTAAGCACCACGGCATATGCTAGTTCGAATCCAGAATCAACTTTTGAAAATTATGAAACTACTAACTATAATTTTTTTGAAGTTAATTTTGATATTCCTTCGAATTGGCGTGTTGTTGAAACGGATGATAGAAAGACTGTATATTTTTATCCTGAAGAAGGAGTGTTTATGTTTCAGTATATAGACGATATATCACTTGAGACTGAAGAGAGTAGAAAAGACTTCGAAGTTGGACTAAATCAAAGTGGTGGCAAACTAGATAATGAGAAGATTTTAACTAATAATGCAAGTTATAATGATGCGTATTTGTATGAATTGGAATATGAAGTCAATTCTCAAGATTATTCTGGTAATTTAATGCACTTTGATACTACAGAAGGTGTTATGATAGTATCTTATATGCTACCAGTTAATTCATCTGAAGATTATTCAGAGGAGTATTCTGATCTGCTAGCATCAATGGGGTTTGAAGTGGATAATGATGAACAGGTAGGATTGATTAAAACAGATTCTGAAGATAGTAAGTATGAGAATTCTTTTACAGTATCTTTCAATGACTATGAAATATATTATTTAATTGATGAAGATGATAGTACAATATCAATCTTTACATCTGATGCTCCGTCTGATGTTTACGTATCTCAGTATACAGGTGATTTCAATAATGGTATTAATTTTGACTGGGATGGATTGAAGATGAGAGCGCACTACAACTACTGGAACCAGGATTCAAAGCTTATTATACATGATGAAAGTGGTAATGAACTTGAAGCCCAAAATTCAGCGCTATCTGTAGTAGAAGAATTCATGAACAAACATAATTAATATATCATGTACGTTATTAAAAGATGGACATACTAATTCAACTATTATAAAAAAAGACAATCCATTAGTTAGGATTGTCTTTTTTTTAGGCATTAATAATAATCTATAATATAGAGTAACAGTGTATCCATTACTTTAAAGCAAACACATGACGGATATACTCATACGTTCTAACTTGATGATTATCTGGCTGCATACGTACTTTAAATATATAAAAATGGTCACGATTATCTTTCGCTTTGAAGGATGGGAGATAAAAATAATTAACTTGAGATTCGCTCATAGCAAATAGGATGTCGTCGGTCAAAAATGATAAGGGGATATTCATATTTGAATAACGATAGTAATCAGCTTCAAATCGGCTGAATTTTTCACTGAAATAATCAAACTGAACACTACTTGGATGTAATTTTTTTAAATCTAACATCATATACCTCCTCCCTAAGAACTCCTTTAATTAGTATAAGAACGAATGTTCGGTTAGTCAAGGAGGCTTATGTACCAATTGAATGTTCTACGAACAATCAATTTTGAAGTGCTGTATTAAATATAATAGGTCAACGACACACGCAAAGAGCGCGTATGTCTTATAAATAACGAAGTCGAAAGACCTCGTTATTCAATGAGGATATTAAACGTCGCAATCGTCGAAAGTAACGACTAGAGCGACAATAAAATAAATTAAGAAGCTATTATAGAAGGTTAAACCTTATAACAATCCAACTACACTAACCGTCTCGTTTTCGTGTCTACTTTCTCCCTACTCGGGCTCTAGCCAGACGAAAACAAGCCATCCGTTGCGTAGGATTGTTGTGAGGTTTATTGGTTTAGAGTGTTTTTGGAAGTGTTATAAAGAAATAATGTTATAGTGGTCTGCAAATAACTGATATTTTAGCTTATCATTTTGATAGAGCTAAGCTATTAAACAACTCATAAGTTCCAAATGATGAGTATGAATATATAAGTTCAAATGAAAAAAAGTTATGGTTGAAAGATAGTAAGAGCCTTTTTTGGGGTTGATAATTATAATAATTACAATTATTATAATATTGAATTAAAAGATAAAAATAGGAGTGTAATCATGGCTAAAACTATTGTAGTGCTAGAAGAAAGTGTAAAAGCTAAAGGACTAAAAATTTAGTTCAATTTAAAGGGAAATAATTTTCTTTTCTAGTGAATAATTAAAGGGAGAAAAATATGTGGGAAACTATAGGATTTTTGCTTGATTGGACATTGCGAGTAACAGGTGCTATTTCAATATGCTGGCATATTATAAAAAGTTTTTTTCCAAATAATGAGTATATTGATAATATCGTAATTAAAGAAATACAAAGCATTGATGAAGCTGTGAACTTAGATTTACACTTTTTTGAAGTCTTTAAAGTTAATCCTTGTATGGAAGGACAATATTTTGTTATATACCCTGTTAATGCAGATATAAAAGAATTAAGAATTATTGAAGTTGAATATAATGGAAGAAGGTTAGTCAACAAAAAAGTATTAAAAACTTACAAAGATATTACAAATAATAGAGGAGTGGTAATAAATACAATAGTACCTGATACTATACCTTTTATTAAAATAGAGTGGAATATGGGCAAAGGTTTAAAAGGGGAATATCCGATTAGTTTTAATGGATTTAACGGTAATACGAATATTGTTTCTTATAGATACGAAAACAATATCTTAAGAGTGATTAATAGAATCTTTAAATGAACGTTTACTTATCTATTAAATTAAACGATCTCACCCATTACCTGTTATAATAGATGGGTGAGAATAAATTATATTTTTTATAATTCAATATTATTTTACGAAGTTACTCACACTGGCACGATTTCTTGTCCTATTTCTTGTCCTTTTTTTAAAATTAAACTGAATCGATTAGTAGCTAAACTAATTTTAAAATCCTTATTTATCGGCGTTATTAACGATTGAAAATACATAGAAATGCTAATTAACGGACTTTTAATCAGTGGGTCGCAGGTTCGATTCCTGCGCGGGTCATACTAATCTCATCATAATAGTGATTAGTTAATAATTAACAAGCCGGCTTAGCTCAGTTGGTAGAGCATCTGATTTGTAATCAGAGGGTCGAGGGTTCAACTCCTTTAGCCGGCACTATTTACAAGACATCCCTACTTAGGTAACGATGTATTTTTGTGTTCATATTTATTGAATAATCTATCTAAATAAATATATTTTTTCTCTTTTTAAAATTCAAATGATTATTTGTTTATTGCTTGAAAATAAGAATCTTGTACGAGATGTTGTACGGTTTGTTAAAAAGACATAAATTGAGCAAACTTTTCTGCTGCTTCATCTCTTCTGTTCTGAGTTACATGGTCATATATATTCATTGTAGTTTCAATATTGGCATGACCGAGTCTCTCTTGAACTTCCTTCATTTCTAATTTTGCTTCAAAGAGTAATGCACAATGAGTATGCCTAAAACCATGAACATTAATATGTTTTAGTTTATGCAATTTTGTTATTCGTTGAAGAGCAGTTCCAATATAGTATAGATTTAAAGGATTATTTTTTTGGTTTGTAAAAACTAATTGTTCAGGACCATTAGCATTAATCCCAAAGGATAATAAATCTTTTCTTTGAATATTACGCCAGTTAACTAATAAATCCATGGTTATATTGTCGATAGATATTGTGCGATGACTTGCTTTAGTTTTGGGTGATTGAAAGATAGTACCATGTTCCCCTTGAGCAAGGACTCTTCGCACAGTTAATGTTTGGTTTACTTCATCAATATCTTTCCACTTCAAATGACAGAAAAATTTAAATTCTGTTATTAGTAAAGCTGAAGAAGGTTCTTTTGACATAAAAGACTTAAATAGTATAATCAATAGTTTTAAAAACCGTAATAAATAAGATACTGTTTTTTCATTCATTGAATCCATTTAAGGCTTCAATGCCTGCGAGTAGTGTTTACTTGATTGTAACTATGTATTTCTCCTTATATCTCTCTTGCTTTCTCTCAAAAACGATTGTTTTTGATACAAGAATAATAAATAGAAAAATAGAACCTCTTCTGATTTTACGACCCAGAAGAGGTTCTATTTTTTTCTTAGTTATTTCTTTTTGATTTAATACGATAAGGCAGACATTCCTCTAGTGATGTTATCTCTCTATAAACTTTTTTCAAAATCAATCGCTCCAGCAGGAAAATATCCAATTATCTATAAGTTTGCCTTCTCGCATAAGGCATAGATTTGAT
Source organism: Ruoffia sp. FAM 26254 (assembly GCF_045528545.1). NCBI lineage: Bacteria > Bacillati > Bacillota > Bacilli > Lactobacillales > Aerococcaceae > Ruoffia > Ruoffia sp. FAM 26254. Next base: position 2,925 of record NZ_JBGQQY010000015.1, on the reverse strand, counting down.
TAAGAGCGTAACAAGCCAGAGATTATGTAGTTTTTTAATAGGGTTAATTAGTTTTCGCTTTTAGCATGCAATGGTTCAGTCTTTTCTTGGTGAGTAGTGACCAATTTTGAATAGGTTTCATTATTCAACTTATTTACTATTTGTGACAAATCGGTTATTTTTTTTAGTGCTTCTATTGCTTGGTCTCTTTCTTCCTTGTCATAAAGACGGATTAAGTTTTTTAAAAATAAATAAGCCAGTTCATTCCGCTCACTGGTATATAAATTTTGTCGACTTATCCGCATGTCTTCAATAGCTATTTTTGCTCTATTGAGTTCTTTTTCTTCCAAAGTTAAATGGATAAAATTGACATAAAGATGAGAATGCCAGTTTGCAAATTCACTATTAACGGCTGCTAGTCCTTTGCTGTTGTCGAAAAAAAATTGTGCTTTTTTGAAATATTGGTTTCTTTTCTTAGAAGGGACTATAGACATAATATTATTAAATAATTTTGTTTCAAAAAAGGTCCAGCTGCTTATTCTGTCTAGATAGTTAAAGATAAAGTCGAAACTTAAATCACCATCTGACTCTTTTGATAAAATAAGTTTGAATAATAGTGCAACTCTGCTCAAAAAGACTTCTGTTTGATTGGACGAAAAGCGTAATTTGTTATGGAGGTTGGTTAAAGAATGTGGATCTTGATTCCAGTAAGCGTTAAAAATAGTCACTAAAAAATCATCTGTGGTAAAGAGTTTCCCATGATGTTTATACATAAATTCATCGTAAGATACATTTATCCTATTTAACAATTCTTGAAATTTTTCTACAGAAATAGAGTGTAGTCCTTTCTCAAATTTTTGAAAGAAAGATCTAGAAACAATGCCTGTGTAAACTTCTTTTTGTGAAATGTTTTTCTGCATACGTATTTTTCTAAACGTTAATCCTATCAACTGATGTACCTCCGTATTTTTTGGGTAGTTTATGACCCATATCATAACATAAAGAGTGCTCGAAAAATGATAAAATAACAGTACAAACGGATACGGAGGGATACAAATGATTAAATTTTATAATAAACAGTACCTAGTTGCAGCTTTTATTTTCATTGGACTTGCAGCAGTAGAGACTACTTTTAATGCCGCTACTTATGCGTATATTTTTAAGGTTATTGAGGAAAAAGACACCTCTCTATTATTAAAGTACATTATTCTTGTTGTCTTGGGTTACATATTGTTTTCTATTATTACTTATTTAAAAGATTTTTGGACAAATAAGAATATTGCTTTTTTTAACACGTCTTTAAAGACTGAATTAATAAGGAAAATTTTAGAAAAAGAGACTTCTTTAAGTAAAACCGAAGGAGTATCAAGTAATACATCATTTTTTATGAACGATCTCAAGTTACTTGAAGAAAATTACGTAAAGCAACTATTCAATGTCGTCAGCTATTTAGTTACTCTAGTTGTTATTTTGACTTTTTCTATGAGCAACAGTTTTTTATTGACCGTTATCTTTTTAGTATTTACATCAGTAACACCACTGTTTACAAACATTTATAAAGAAAAAATAGAAGAAAGTAATAGTCATTGGACAAAAGAGAATAAATCTTTTTCTTCTATACTAAAGGATATCTTAAGTGGGGCTGAAACAATAGCTTCATATAAATCCGAAAATTATTTCATTAAAAATTTTTATCTGAAAGTAAAAGGTTTAGAAGAGAGTACTAAAGACATGAATAATGCCATCTCATTATCGAATGCATTGGTCATCGCTTTATCATATTTATTTCTGTATCTTCCGATTGGCATTGGTATCTACTTTACTATTCAAGGGCGAATTTCGTTAGCGTCTTTTGTAGCCGTTCAATACTCCAGTAGTTGGATCATAAATAATTTTTTAGGATTATTGCAGTGTATAAACAAGTTAAACAGTATAGGAGAAATCAAGAAGACGATAATTAATACACTGGAATTCAAACAGCCAGATGATACCAATGTATTAAGGAACCAGAAGATTGATTCGGTTGTTTTTCAAAATGTTTCATTCAATTATGAGGACAAGAAAATTTTTGAGCATTTAGATTTAACATTAAATTCAAACGATAATGTACTTTTAGAAGGAGCTTCAGGTAGTGGTAAATCGACATTTTTAAAATTACTGACAAAAAAATTAACCCCAACTAATGGTGAAATTTTCATTAATGGCGAAGATATGAAAAGCATTAGCAAAAATGAATTATACAATTATGTGAGCTTAATTCCCCAAACGGTTGCTATATTTAATGACACACTGAGAAACAATATTACATTAGGAAAAGAAGTAAGCGAAGAAAAGTTAAGTGAAGCAATTAAAAAAGCAGGGTTAGAAGAATTAATACAGCAAGTAGGTTTAAATTATCTAATCGGAGAAGATGGAGAAAGATTATCAGGAGGACAATTGAAAAGAGTAGAAATTGCAAGAGCAATTCTGTTTGATAAACCAATACTCTTAATCGATGAAGGGAATGCCTCACTAGATAAACATAATGCTTTAGCCATAAACAAAACAGTGGCTAATTTAAATAAGTTAGTTATAGACGTCGAACATTATGTCCCGGAAGAGAGTGTGAAAAATTACACTAGAAAATACTATTTAGAAAGTAGAAGAGTACAACCAAGTTGATATCAATTTGCAAGGAAGGGGACTACTAACTTTCTAAAAAATATATACAAAAAATGACAGTGTACATTTCAGTTCCTCCATAAGGTATAATATTATATAGGCTATATTTTTTGTTGAGAGTGTAATATATTTATATAATTAACCTGAATAATTCATAGCTCTATAATTTAAGCTGGTTTCTTGAATAAATTAATCGTTCTTGGAAAAATTGGGAATTTTTCTACAAAATAGTGCGTTCTCGAAGTAGATTTTAACTAAATGAACCTTCTTACGATTCTCTTGTTT
>NZ_JBGQQY010000014.1:0-48670 GCF_045528545.1 Ruoffia sp. FAM 26254 | reverse complement strand
TGAATGAGAATTCCAATGGTTTATTACGCAGAGACGGACTGCCAAAAGGAATGGACTTTAATCAAGTAGACCAAAGCTTTGTGTCATCGATTGCACACAAACGGAACACGATTCCACGGAAATCCTTACACTACCGAACACCGTTGGAAGTATTTTTGAGTTACTTAGATGAAGCAGTTTTGTCTAGCTTAATTTGACAAATCAAATGTTTAAAAAACCAACCCAGTTTTCCAAACATATCCATACAATTCACCCCATCCTAAAATTTAAAAAAGAGAGACATGTCATTCCCTTTGCCTCTCAAAATAAAGCTATCAATTTCATCTCAAAAACTTAACTTTTAACTAAAAAAGCCTTGATACAACCGCTATTAGTAGCATAAAACTACCATAGCCAATTTACTGAAGCAAATCTTTTGCACCCGATTTAATGAGAATAGTCTTAGTATTATAACACTTTTAAAATTGTCATGCATGATCAATCAGAAATGGTTATAAAAAATAATTAATTAATTTCAGATATTGCATATTTATTTTCTATGGAATTGACAAAGAATAAAACGAACGTTTGTTCTTATTTTCTATTGAGCTTAACTAATTGTACTGATATAATAGATTAAGAAAAATATTACTGATTATTCTTTTTTTGTTGACAAAATTCTAAAAACAAAATAGAATGGAGCAAGAGATAGTGTTGGTAACTCTACGGGGTCCAATGCGGAAACCTTCATTCTTAGGAATGGAGGTTTTTTTTATTAAACAATTTAAAACATTGGATGAACAACTCATAATTGTCCATAATAGGAATTTAAGAATTACTGATTATAAAAGAGCAAAACAATTTTTACTGACTAACAACTATTATAATATCATTAATGGTTACAGTAAGTACTTTATGGACAATGAAACTAATATTTATAAAAACAATGCTACTTTCGATGAAATAACACATCTTCACAGATTTGATACAGCAATAAAGCATGCTCTGATGAAGTCGTTAGGTCATGCAGAAGATCATATTAAATATATAACTGCTCATCGTTTTGCCGAAAATTATCCTAATATAAAATACGCCTATTTACAATTAAGTAGTTATACAAAAAATAGAAATTCGAAACTAGATTGGTTAATTCCAAATCTTTGTAATTTAATAAAAAAGAAATCCAGACAAAAAAAGGATAATGCTATAAAACATTATGTAAAAAATTATAATGATGTCCCAATATGGGTTATCGTAAACTTTATGGATTTCGGACAAATTAACACATTATTTTATTGCTTGCCTACATCCTTGCAAAATCAAATAGCAACGAATTGCCTATCTTTTGTTCATGAAAATGGAAATGCTATAAATGGTATCTTCACTCCAGAAATTATGGTTTCTTTTCTTGATAATATGAGACAAATTAGAAATGTATGCGCACATAATAATAAACTCATTGATTTTAAGTGTAAGTCAGATATAAAGTATTACAATGATTTACATGATAATTACAATATCTCAAAAAATAGTTTCAGAAATGATGTATATAACGTTTTTATCATATTGCAATGTTTTGTTAGTCGAAATGAATATGCTTACTTACATAATTCATTTCTAAAACAAATTAAGAATTTGGATAAAAAACTAAATTCTATTTCTATTAATGTCATTCTAAAAAGTTTGGGATTTCCAGAGGATTGGCATGAAAATAACAAATAATTTATTCATTAATACTCTTTTAGTATTCTGAATTTTAAATTTTTTTCATAGGAAAAAAGGGTTGATGACACATAAATGTCATCAACCCTTTTTATAATTATTTTTACAAACGTTATATTAACGCTGTTTCATTGAGTTCATAATTTGTTGAACTTTCTTTTTAGATGGTTTTTGACCCATTTGAGCCATCATTTGAGAAATCATTCTCTCGTCGATCGGTGGATTTTCCTTAAAGTAATCCATCATATACTTTCTTGATAGGAAGAAACCAGCGACAAAACCAATAATTAATGCAATAAATACGATAACTAACCATATCCAAGTTGCCATTTAACTACACCTCTCTTCTAAACTTCATGTAATACAATAATACTAAATAATCATTGTGTTGACTAGAGAAAATTATTCGTTGTCTCTATTATGTAAGCCACGTTCTTTTTGAATCTCTTTAACTTTATTAGGAGTTAAGTCTTCCCCTTCAGGATCAACGACTTTAATTCCCTCAATTTGAGCACCAATGCTATCTCTCATACTTTGAATGTATTCTTTGTGCAGGTTTTTTCTTTCAATCGATTCTTCTTCAGTGATTGTCCCTGCTTTGTTCTTTTTAGACAATTCGTTGATGCGTTTGATCTTATCCTTACTTAACATATAATCACTCCTTTACTACGAACATTTGTTTGCTAAGCGTTATTATAAATGCTATACTAAAAACAATAAAAACGAAAGAGTTGAAATTATGAAATCAATATCAGCAAAGCAATTAAATATACTTGATTGTATATATAAAGCAATTGACTCTAATGGATACCCGCCAACTGTCAGAGAAATTGGAGCAGAAGTTGGATTAGCTTCGACATCTACTGTTCATGGTCATCTTTCTCGATTAGAAGGCAAAGGTTACTTAGTCCGTGACGCGAGTAAGACACGTGCGTTAGAACTGACGCCAATTGCGCTTGAAGCTTTGGGTATTTCAAGAAAGGATATCCCTTTACTTGGTCGCGTTGCTGCCGGTGCGCCTATCTTAGCAATTGAAGAGGCCGTTGATTATTATCCAATTCCACCTAATTTAGAACATTTTGATAGCAATGATTTATTCATGCTCCAAATTGACGGTGAAAGTATGATCAATGCCGGTATCTTCAATGGTGATTTAATTACAGTTCGTCGCCAACCTTCTGCTAATAATGGTGATATCGTTGTCGCTTTGACTGATGATGACGAAGCAACTTGTAAGACTTTTTACAAACAGTCTGATCACTATATTTTACGTCCCGAAAATGACGCTATGGATGACATTATTTTAAACTCAGTCCAAATATTAGGTAAAGTTATTAGCTTATACCGTGAATTTTAGATTTCAAATATATTAATTAAAACGAAATCCGAACACTATAGTAGAGTTCGGATTTTTTTGAATTTTAAAATAAAGAGTAGATATTAGTATTGCATTAAAGCTTTATAGTTATAACCTTCAATTTTTTCTCTACCGTTTAATTCTTTCAATTCAATTAAGAATGCAATTCCTACAACTTCTCCACCTAGTTTTTCAACTAAGTCGATTGTAGCTTTAACCGTACCACCTGTTGCTAATAAATCATCGATAATGATAACTTTTTGACCAGGTGTAATAGCATCTTTATGCATTGTTAATACATCAGTACCATATTCAAGTTCGTATTCGACTTCAATAATTTCACGAGGTAATTTCCCTCTTTTACGAACTGGCGCAAAGCCAATTTCCATTGCGTAAGCTACAGGACATCCGACAATAAAGCCACGTGCTTCAGGTCCAACAGCTACTTCAGCTCCTACTTCTCTTACATAGTCCACAATTTCTTGTGTCGCTTGCGCAAAAGCAGGTCCATTTGCCATTAATGGTGTAATATCACGAAACGTTACGCCTTCCTTTGGATAATCTTCGATTGAAGCAATATAATCATTTAAGTTCATTTAGTTATTTAATTCCCTTCAAAATATTCTTTAATAGCGTCTATCGGCTGATAATTTAATAAAGCCTCTGACTTATATTCACTTTCATATTGAATAAAAGTCTTTAAGTGAGGTAGATCAATTTTATTATTTGTTGCTTCTTTATTAAACTCTAACCGACCATTCTTAATTGTAACAAATTCTGCTTCTAAAAACATCAAAAACATTCCTTTTAATTTAACTGGGTGTATATTTAATGCTTTTGTTATGTTTTCAAATTCTGTTTTGTACATAAATTCTTGCTTGGCAAAGATATATTTGTACAAATCAACGAACTCTTCTCGAGAAGGGATACCTGCCATATATTTCGATTCCTGAACAAATGATCCTAGATAGACTTTCGACCAAGCTTGTGTATTCACTATCTCTTTCAATTGTTGTAATTGAATCGGCGGCTCCATTACGATGAGGTTATTATATTGGGCTAAATTAACTTTTGATGCATTCTCATATAATACAACAGCTGCACCGTTCAATTGCTTGGACATATAATCTGCAATCGGCTGATGGGCGAATAAATATAAAGCTTTATCTATACTTAACAAATCTTTGTGAATCTTGCTTGAGCGGTAATCTAACCACTGAGAGCCATTAACTCCCATATCTTTCACCATTAACTGTGGAAGACGGTTCCCGTTCCATTCATTAATATCTAACTCACCAACTACAGATACCACACTGCCGTTCTCTAAGCTTTCAGCTTGCTCTGCTTTGCCAAAGCCAATGGCTTGTAATTCGACTTTGGTATCCGTTTGGCTTAGGGCAAGTTTAACATGGTTTTTATCTACTCCAATAAATCTAATTGTGTTAATATGAGCATCTTTAACCATAAACTGCGGTTTTGGATTATCCGTACCGAAAGGCCCTAATAAGTTCACTTCATTAATAAAATCAATCGTCATTTCATTCACACTTAACGGCATATCAATGACAATTGGCTCAGGTTCGTTTAGTAATTCAGTGTAGTGTACAAAGCTTTTGTGGATGCTTTGTTTAAAGTCTTCCCAATTCTCTTCATCAATCGTTAATCCAGCTGCTTGACTGTGACCACCGAAGTAAGTTAGGTACTCATTTTGTTTAACGAGTTCTTCGAAGATATTTATCTTAGATACACTTCTTGAACTTCCTTTATATTGTTTTTTCTCTTCTATATATTGAAAGACAATCGCAGGTCTTTGGTATTTTTTAACTAAACGACTTGCAGCAATCCCTAAGACTCCGGCAGGCCAATCTTTATCTGCTTCAATAATAATATTTGGAATCGAGTCATACTGAGCCATACGATTTTCGATTTCTATAGTGATGTTTTCGGTGATAGATTTTCTTTCACGATTCTTTTCATTCACTATTTCTAATAACGATTCCGCTTCAGAAATATCTAATGTTTTCAATAACTCTAAGCCCGGCGTCGGATCTCCTAATCGACCAACTGCATTTAAACGTGGACCAATAATAAAGCCAATCGTCTCACTCGTTAAGTTATCTAAATTAACTTTTTCATTTTGTAATAATAATTGTAAACCAACGCGCATCGAGTCTTTAATTAGAGTCAATCCACTTAATACAATCGTTCGATTTTCATCCGTTAAAGACACCATATCTGCAACCGTACCGATTGCTGCCAATTCAACAGCTTCTGTGGGTACTTCACCTAATAAGGCACTGACCACCTTCAAAGCAACTCCCGCCCCACTTAATTCTGGGAAAGGATATTGACCTGAAGGATGTTTTGGATGAATAATTGAGAATGCATTCGGTAATTCACTTTGCAATTCATGGTGATCGGTAATAATACAATCCACACCTATATCATTCATTGCATCCACAGCTTCAAAACCAGCCACACCATTATCAACAGTAATGATTAATCGAATATCAAATTCGTCAACCAACTTACTCCAACGTGCTTTATTCGGTCCATAACCGTCCTTTAAGCGGTTTGGTAAATAATAATGGACATTGGCTCCAATCGTCTCTAATGTCTCATACATTATCAATGTGCTGGTAATGCCGTCTGCATCATAATCTCCATAGATTAATATGGGTTCAAACTCTTCAATCGCTGTTTGAATACGGTCAATTGTTTTGTCCATCTCAAATAATAAAAATGGATCATGATATAGTTGAGGTTTTTGATTTGTTTTTTCGATTAACTCTTCTGCACTTGTTATACCTCTAATTGAACATAGGCGTAAAAAAGTTGAACTAAAAGTTGTTTCATTATTGTCTAAAATACTTTTGGAAGCGTCTCTATTAATCTCCGGTCTGATTTGCCAATCAAACTGTGCCATATTGAACTTCACGAATATTACACTTCCTCTGTTGTATCAGTAACTACTTCTTCTTTTGACTCTGGTTTTTCATCTGATTCTACAGAAATTGTATTACGTGAAACACGCTCTTGTTCTTCAATCTTACTGCGTAACTCAGCAATTGCTGCATCTTTTTCAATCGCTGTATTTGAGTGATTATGTTTCTCTTTTGTTAATTGTTTTTCTAACTCTTTATTTTTCTTTCTGTTTGATTGAATCGCAGACATTGATGCAATCATTCCAATGATAACACCAACCAAAATACTGAATAATACAACTAAGACAAGCGATACTTCAAATTGAGTGAAAAAGAAATCAATTCCAACAACATTTGTATTTTGTAATGCAAAAACGACTACTAAGATAAGTAACATAATAATCGCTATAACTTTCCATTGTTCTTTCATCTAATTATCCTCCTTGAAATTTAACATTTCTCCTGCTAATTTATCTCCAATGTTTGGAAACACTTTATATAGTATATCAATAATATGATAATAACGGGGACGATTTAACTCTCTTTTACGACGTGATGGTTTTAAATGCTTAGTCACATCTTTCGCTAATTTTTGCGGATCTAATGCAAATGCCTTAATTCGGTCATAATACTCTTTAGAATTTGAATTATAATTAAAAAAATCCGTCTTGACTGGTCCAGGATTAATTGTGGTCACATCAATACCAAACCGCTTTAACTCCAATCTTAAACTATTCGCGTAGCCTATCACAGCAAACTTTGATGCAGAATAGACACTTGAGCTTGGTGTTGCTATTTTTCCAGCTATGGAAGAAATGAATAAAATATGTCCTGGTGTATTTTTTATAATCATCTCTCTGGCTACTAATTGGGACAAATAAATCATCGCATAAGTATTAATTTTAAAGAGTTGATCAATTTCTTTTGCCGTGAAATCTACTGCTTTTTTAAATATACCCATACCACTTGAATTAATCAAATAATCTATATGACCAAAAGCATTGATTGTTTCTTCCACCGTTTCTTCAATTCCCTTTACCTCAGACAAATCTTTTGCTAGCACAAGTGTTTGAGTATCGTATTCTCGTTTTAATGTATCTGCCAATTCAGAGAGTACTTCTTCTCTTCGAGATACTAATACAAGTTTTGCACTTTTTTTAGCCATTTCAAAAGCAATCGCTTTACCAATTCCACTTGAAGCACCCGTCAATAAAACAACCTTGTTTTTCAGAAACATAATCTCACCCTTTCAATTATATTTCAAATTCATTTAAGTCATAAGCAACTTTCGTTTGTTTGAATATAGACCGTGCATCTTTTTCTAATTGTTTTACATCTGCCCCTAAATATCTCGAGCTAATGTGATTTAAATATAATTGCTTAACATTTGATGCTTTAGCAACTTGAGCCGCTTGTTCGACCGTAGAATGGAAATAACGATTGGCCATTTTGTTCTCGCCTTTTGCATGTGTCCCTTCATGAACAAGAACATCAGCATCTTCGGCTAATTTCTTGATGTTTGCATTGGGTCTCGTATCTCCTATGATTGCAATCACTTTGCCTGGTTGGACTTCACCAACAAAATCTTTACCATCCAGTTTAGTACCATCTTCTAAAGTGACTGTTTTTCCATTTTTTAACATCCCAAATATCGGTCCGTTAGGAATATTGTATTCTTTAAGTTTATCAACCAATAACACACCATCGGATTTCGGTTCTTCAATTCTATAGCCAAATGACAGAATATTATGTTGTAGAGGTAAGTATTTAACTTTCCAGCCCTTATTTAATTGAATTTCGCCACCCTTTGGATCTAGTTCAACTATATTTACTTTATAAAGTAAATTTGATTTTGAATATTTTAATGATGCATTAATGTATTGTTCAATACCTGTAGGTCCGTAGATGGTAATAGGTTGGTTATCTCCGCCTTGAAACGAACGACTACTTAAAAATCCTGGTAAGCCGAATATATGATCTCCATGCATATGAGTAATAAATATATTTTTGACCTTACCCGGTTTTAATGTTGTTTTTAATATTTGATGTTGAGTTCCTTCTCCACAGTCAAATAGCCAAGTTTCATTCAATTCATTCAATAGCTTTAACGCTAAAGAACTTACATTACGACTTTTTGATGGAACGCCAGCGCCAGTTCCTAAAAATAATATTTCCATAGTCACTACCTTTCCTTAATACATTATATTTTACTACAATTTTTTGAGAATTTCTTTACATTTATCTTATTAAACATAAAAAGAGTGTTAGTGAGTTAATCTCCCCACCAACACTCCTCAATTAACTAATACTTTTATCTTTGACGATATATTTCTTTAGCAATAAAGACTGATAATTCATGTGCTCCTTCTTCAGTTGGATGCGCACCATCATCTCTTTGCCAACCTGTTTGGTCATTTGAGTAACTTGCCCAATCAATAATATGAACATTACCAAATCGTTGAGCCGCTGCTAATAATTGTTGATTAGCGTCAGACACCCAAGAACGCTTTGTATCGGATGTAACAAAGAAAATATCATGTTCTGGTCCAATCGCTTCAATGTAGTCATTAATTTGACCTGCTGTAAAGGTTCCATTTGATCCCATCATTGTAACAACTGTTGGTTTCAAAAGCCCACTTTGATCTAAACTATTAACAACCGACACACTATTATACAGTTGACGTCCGACTTCACCGTTAATGACCGCTTTCGGGAAGACATTTTGAATTTGTTTTGTAGCCGCTAATAAAGTAGAGTCTCCTACAAAGGTAATGTCTAATCCATTAGCATAGAGCATTTTTTGTTGGCCGAGGCCTTCAATATTGTTAACTACTTTCACATTTTCAGTATCTTCTGTCTGTGTATCTTCGGCTATTTGGGAGTTCGTTTCAATAATCGTTTGCAATTCTTCTGCCGTTTGAGCTCTTTCTTCAGGTGCAGCAAAAATTCCAATCGTACCAATGACGAAAATCACAATATAAGCACCTGTAATCACTTTAACGTTTAAAAGAGTCCCTTTATGAGATCTTAAATATTTTAATTGGTGACGTGTTTTCTTAATATTAAAGTCTTGTCCAAGTGGTAAACTAATAGTCACTTGCTCAAATAATCGGTAACTAATTTCAGCAAGTATCGCGATAATTAAAAACTGAATTGTATAGTTTGCCCATGATGGTAAACCTAAATTTTGCATCATATTAGGAATAATTAAATAAACAGGATAAAACCATAAATAATAAGAGTAACTACGTTTACCAATAAAGGTAAGCAGTGGAAAACTTAATATCTTGTTCCAAATCGTACTTGGGTGAATTGAAACAAGAATAAATAATGCACTTAAAAGCGTGAATAAACTCATCCCAAAGCGATAAGCAAAGGGTTGTGTTCCGTACATAAATTTACACATAAAGAACATCAAGACCATAATTAACGTCCCTATACCATTAAAGATCCAATTAATTTTACCTTTAATTGGCTTCGCAGTAAGATTCATCGGTAATATTAAACCGACAACCCCACCTGCTGTATAAGAGAACGCCCGTGTAAATACACTATAATAAATACGTGTAGGGTCTTCACCGTCTTTATATAAATAACCCATTAAAAATGCTGATACAACAGTAACGATGAGTAACATATTCACCGTTGTTGTTTGTTTCTTATGCCAAGAATATAATAGCAATATTATTACGGGTGTAAGTAATATTAACTGACCTAAAATTCCGACATACCATAAGTGCGTGAAGGCACTTGGGTTTGCAGCTTGAACGAAATAAGACTGTTCATTCAAGATTTGATAATAGTTGTTAAAGAAAGCAAGTCCTGATAAAGCCATATTTCTAAGGTTAAATAAAGACCCTCTTGAAAATAACAAGATAAAAGAACTTGCTGTTATAATCATGGCTAACATTGGGAAAAACAATCGACTTAACCTTTTTTTATAAAAGTTTAAGTAATTTATTTTAATTCCTTTTTGGCTAGCACTAACAAAGTGTCTAAAGTTAAAAAAACCAGCGATTAACAAGAACATATTTACCGCTAAAAATCCACCGGGTAAAATATGCTGGAAAAAATAATACACAATAATTGTGATAATTGATAGCCCTTTAAGACCATCAAAGATATCTAATCTTTTTTTGGACTTAGTTTCTTGTGACATGCTATCACCTAATCCATAAACTCAAACTGGAATGTTGATAACTCAACAATATCTCCTGTCTGAGCTCCAATATCACGAAGAGCTTGATCAATTCCCATACCACGCATTTGTCTTTGGAAACGAGCAATACTTTCATCATGTGCCATATTCGTCATCGCAAATAATTTTTCGATTTGAGCACCCGTAATGCGGTAGAAGCCTTCTTCGACTTGTTCGACTTCGAAAGGCGCTTCTTCTTGCTCTAAAGTATAATAAGCTTCTTCGATTTCAACTTCTTCTTCAAGTGGAATAAATTCTTCGTTTTGAACAAGTGAAGCTGTTTTCTTGATTAGCTGATCTACACCTTTATTTTGCCATGAGCTAATCGGGAAAATTTCTGGAACTTCTAATTCACGTTCGCCGTAATAAGCATTTAATTTTTCTTCAAAAATTTCAAGATTTTCCTCAGAGATTGCTTCGTCCATTTTGTTAGCGACAATCAACATCGGTCTCAGTAATAATCTCTCGTTATACGCTTCTAATTCATCCATAATGTCAGTGAAATCAACAAAAGGATCGCGACCATGCACTGCTCCCATATCGATGACATGTAACATAATTTTTGTTCTTTCAATGTGGCGTAAGAATTGAATTCCTAATCCAACACCTTCAGAAGCTCCTTCAATTAAACCTGGCATATCTGCGACAACAAACTCTTGTTGGTTTGCTAGTTGTACAACACCTAAGTTCGGAACTAATGTTGTAAATTGATAGTCAGCTATCTTTGGTTTTGCATTACTAATTAACGAAAGTAATGTTGATTTACCCACACTTGGGTACCCGATTAAGGCAACATCTGCAAGAACTTTTAGTTCAAGTTCTAATTCTAATTCTTCTCCGGGTTCACCATTTTCTGCAATCGAAGGTGCTGGATTTTTATGCGTTGCAAAACGAATGTTACCACGACCCCCACGTCCTCCTTTAGCAACAGTGAATTTTTGACCATTATCAACTAAATCGGCCATGAACTGACCTGTGGCAGCTGCACGAACAATCGTTCCAGGTGGAACTTTAATAATTAAATCTTCTGCTCCGGCACCGTATTTACTTTTACTCATTCCATTTTCACCATTTTTGGCTTTAAAATGACGGTTATAACGGAAATCCATTAAGGTTCTTAATCCTTCATCTACGATGAAGATAACATCTCCACCTTGACCTCCATCTCCGCCGGCTGGTCCACCATCTGGAACGTATTTCTCTCTACGGAAAGCGACCATTCCATCGCCACCCTTGCCTGCTTTGACTTCTACTTTAGCATGATCTAAAAATGTTGACATTTGACATCACTCCTTTCTTTCTATGTATAATTTTCTAAAACTTACTGTTTAACTCTCTTGGATCAATGAATTTCAATACTTTATCCGTAATAAATTTCATTGTTTTCAATCTGTTTTCTCTTATTGCTTCATTATCGTCATTAACCATATTGTTGTTGAAGTAATCGGCAATTGGATCAGACAATTTAACGAACATATCTAATGCTTTTTCTCGATCCGTAGAGAAATCTGATTTTAACATATCGAATAATCTTTGCTCTGATTCTGTTTGAGCTTTCGTTTCTTCGAATAAGCCATCTGAATTTTCTTTAACGCCTAAATTCACCACACGTGTTAAAGATTCAACTAAATTACGATACTCTTCTGGAGAGTCATTCTTAAGTTTTTGAATGCCTCTAGCAAAATTAACCCCTGCATACACATTCGCATGACGTCCATTAAGCTCTGCTTGAATGATATCATAATCAATCGCTTCTTTCTCAAGAAATTGTTGAATACGTAATTTAATAAAATCAATAAATGAGTCAATTAAATCTTCCTCGGTAACATCCATATCTTTAATCACAACTTTAACAAATTCATGCATATCAAAGTTCCAATCAAACTTCTCACTGATTTCTACCATCCCCATCGCTTGACGGCGAAGTGCATATGGATCGTTTGATCCTGTTGGGATTAATCCGATGTTAAAGTAGTTTAATAGTGTATCAAATTTATCAGCAAATGCAAGCATAGCTCCAGCTAAAGTTCCTGGTAATTCTCCCCCACTACTTGTAGGCATATATTGTTGGCTAATCGTATGTGCAATTTCGTCTGATACTCCAAATTCTTTCGCATAAATTTCACCCATTCGACCTTGTAATTCGTCAAATTCATTAACTACCTGAGTCATTAAATCAAATTTATAAATTTTAGCTGCTTCACTTGCTACAGAACCAGCTTTGGGTTCATTAATTGTTTCAGCTAATTTATTAACAATATGTTCAACGCGTTTTTGCTTTTCTGCTAATGTTCCAAGTTTAAAGTGTTCTTTAACCGACCCTAATTTCTCAGTGAAGTATGCTAAATCATGAGTCATATCTTCTTTATAGAAGAATAAAGCATCTTCTAAACGTGCTTTCAACACTTTTTTATTTCCTTTAATAACATTCTCTATATGATTGTCATCACCATTACGAACTGAGATGAAATAAGGTAATAACCTATCAGTTCCTTCTTCTAAAGCGTAGAAATACCTTTGGTGGTCTCTCATCGCAGTGATTAATACAATTTGTGGGATTTCTAAATACTCGTCCTCGAATTGACCAAAGAAGGCTGTCGGCCATTCAACTAATGCAGTCACTTCATCTAATAAATCTTCAGTCATTGGAATATTCCAATGATTGTCTGAAGAAATTTGTTCGATTTGTTTGATAATAACATCTTTTCTTTCAGATGAATCAACAAGCACAAACTCATCTCTTAATTTTTCTACATAAGTATTAGGAGACGTAATTTCTGTCCTCCCACCTAGGAAACGATGACCAGTTGATGTATTTCCTGCTTCTATATTAATAAAGCTAAATGGAACAACTTCATCATCAAGTAATGATACAATCCAATGTACTGGACGGATAAAACTTTTATTGAATGAATTCCAAGTCATGCTAACTGGGAATGTCATCGCGTTTAATACATCAGCCATATTCGCTAATACCTCTTTAACTGATAAGCCCTCTGTATGTTTATTAACGAAGATATAGTCTTCATCTTTAATTTGTTCAACGAAAATGTCATCGACAGTTAATTTTTGTCCGCGAACAAAGCCTTGTGCTGCTTTACTCCATTCACCTTCTTCGTCCTGAGCAATACGTAATGCAGGTCCTTTAACTTTCTCAGATACGTCTTCTTGACGTTCCGCAATACCTTTAACAATCACAGCTAAGCGTCTTGGTGTTGAATAAGCAACTGCATCATCATAAGTTAATCGGTTATCAGTTAAAAACTGCTCAACTTTATCTTTTAATTGGTCACTTAATTCAGTTAAAAAACGAGCAGGTATTTCTTCCATTCCAACTTCTAATAAATAATCTTTTGTCATGTCAATCGCTCCTTTACGCTTTGTCTTTATTTAATAATGGGAAGCCAAGTTCTTCACGCTCATTAACAAATGCTTGTGCAACAGAGCGAGCCATCTTTCTAATTCTACCTAAGTACCCAGCACGGTCTGACTGAGAGATCACTCCACGTGCATCAAGTAAATTGAATGTGTGCGAACATTTTAAGATGTAATCATAGGCTGGATGTGACAGTCCATTATCAATTAAATTCATTGCTTCTTTTTCAAATGCATTAAATTGAGTGAAAAGCATTTCTGTATTACTTAAATCAAATGAGTAAGTCGAGTGTTCACGTTCAGGTTGTTTAAATATTTCACCATATTTCACTCCCGGAGCCCATTCTAAATCATAAACATTATCCACATCTAGAATATACATGGCTAAACGCTCTAGTCCATATGTTAATTCACTTGTTACTGGGTCTACTTTTAAACCACCTACTTGTTGGAAGTAAGTAAATTGTGTAATTTCCATTCCATCAATCCATACTTCCCATCCTAATCCTGCACAGCCTAATGATGGGTTTTCCCAGTTATCTTCAACAAAACGAATGTCATGCGCAAGTGGGTCAATCCCTAAAGCCACTAAGCTATCTAAGTATAATTCTTGAATATTTGTCGGAGATGGTTTCATCACAACTTGAAATTGATGATGTTGATATAAACGGTTTGGGTTTTCACCATAACGCCCATCAGCTGGACGTCTTGATGGTTCAACATACGCTGCATTCCAAGGCTCAGGTCCGATTGCACGTAAGAAAGTATACGGGCTCATTGTCCCTGCTCCTTTTTCAGTGTCATAACTTTGTAAAATTAAACACCCTTGTTCTGCCCAAAATTGTTGTAATGTTAATATCATTTCTTGAATTGTCTTTGCCATTGATAATTCCTCTTTTCTGTAAAATAAAAAAACTGCCCCTATGATTAGATAAAAATCTAAATCATAGGGACGAAGTAAATTCGCGGTTCCACCCTAATTCAAGCGTTAACTTGCACTTATGTCAAACGATTCAATTAAAAAAACACTTTTAAGGCTGCCTTCGATTTGGTCTAGCTTTCACTCTCCTAGACTCGCTTTACTATCTTATTTAATCACCTTAATACATAGAACATCATACTACAATTCACTCAAATTCTCAATCAGATTTGTGTCGTTTTCTGATGACATCTTGCATGGAAGCACTTAATGTATCCAAATTATTTAAATAACTCTTGCTCTTTAAGTTAATACCGACAAATTCTTTATAAATTTCATCCATTAATCGACGCAATTCTTGAATAGTCTCTTGACTAACTTGAATACTATTAATTTGATGCAAACTAGCTAAATCAAGTCGACTTGCAATAAACATTGCCTTAGGCGCGATATGCATTCGAAATGAATCTTCATGAAAGTGCTTCTGACATAACACTCCTTGTAATTTCATACTGAAATCAAAGGGCTGTACCGTTGTCCCACAGATGCGACATCGATCAAAATGTATGTCAAAACCAAAATATCTTAGTAACTTAATCTCCATGCTGATCGTAATCGCTTCGTAAGAGACATCGCTATTCATTAGTTCCAATGCTTTCTTTAGCATATCATATAATGCTTGATCGGGTGTGTTGTCATTAATCGCTGCATCGACTAATTGAGTCACATAACTTGAATATGCTTGTTTCATATAATCAGTTTGAATTTTCCGGTGAATTTCAATCGTATTCGCTTCTTTTAGAAAAGACAAGCCTTCTTCATTTATGTTGCCAATATAGTGGTTCACTGTGAGTGGTATCAGTTGACTAGTTAAGCGATGATTAGGTTTTTGTAAGCCTCTTACAAAGAACATTTTTGTTCCATAATCTTCTGTAAAAATCTTTACGAGCGCATCATGTTCCAGATGCTTTCTTTGAAACAAAACAATCCCTTCGAACCGTTCATTCAACTAATCACCTCTATCGTTTAATAATTATCTGGTTGATAACCAAAGTCATTCAATTGAGTGCGACGATCGCGCCAATTCTTTTGAACTTTCACCCATAAATCGAGATAAACTTTATCTCCTAATAGAATTTCAATATCTCGACGAGCGCGTTGTCCAATTTTTTTAATCATTGATCCTTGGGCTCCGATAATAATACCTTTTTGAGAACTACGTTCGACAATAATAGCAGCTTGAATCTCAATCTTATCATCTTCGTTACGTTTCATACTCTCAACTTGAACCGCTACTGAATGCGGAATCTCTTCGCGTGTTAATTCTAATATTTTCTCACGAATAAATTCAGCGACAATAAAGTATTCTGGATGATCCATCACTTGGTCAGCTGGATAGTATTGAGGTCCTTCTGGAATAATTTCTTTAATTCCTTTGATTAGTGCATCAACGTTATTACCTTCCGTGGCACTGATTGGATAGATTTCATCAAAATCATGTTCTTGACGGTAAGTGTCAATGATTGGTAATAATTCGTCTGGTGTTACTAAGTCAATCTTATTAATAACTAAGAACACAGGAATGTTTGCTTGTTTCACACGTTCAATCACTAAGCGGTCTCCAGGTCCGATTTTTTCAGAGGCATTCACAACTACTAAGATTCCATCTACCCCTTTAAGTGCGCTGTATGCTGCATTCAACATAAAGTCACCTAACGCATGTTTCGGTTTATGAATTCCCGGTGTATCAATGAAGACAATTTGGCTTTCTTCATCGGTCACAACCCCTTGAATTCGATTACGAGTTGTTTGCGCTTTGTCAGACATAATGGCTACTTTTTGTCCGACGAAACGGTTTAATAAAGTTGATTTCCCTACATTTGGTCTACCAATAATGGTAATAAAACCTGATTTAAATTTGTTATTTTTCATAAACACTCCTTAATTAATAAATATTAACTTCCAAATTTTTGGTATAAATATAATCATTCCAATAACAACCGACATGGTTGCAACCACTAATACTGCACCAGCGGATGCATCTTTTGCTTTTTTCGCTAGTTGATGGTACTCCTTTTGACACGCTAAATCAACTGTATGTTCGATGGAAGTGTTCAATAATTCCATACCGATGACTAAGCCGATGCAAATAACGATACTTAACCACTCTACTAAACTAATATTGAATAAAAAGCCCGCAACAATAACTAAAACTGTAATAATCATATGGATTTTAATATTTCTTTCAATTTTTACAGTCTCCATAATCCCTTGAACTGCATGATAAACAGACTTTGTAAATTTGTTATTGCCCTCGTGAAAAGCCATTTTCTTCTAGCACCTCTTCTTGTAACGAGAACATTTCTTTTTCGTCAGCTTCGGTTTGATGGTCATACCCATTCAAATGTAAGAAGCCATGGACAGCTAAGAATGCTAATTCTCTTTCGACTGAATGTCCATAATCTTCAGCCTGCTCAACAGTTTTTTCAAAAGAAATAATAATATCTCCTAAGTGTTTAGACACATCATTGCCACCTTCAATGTCAGAAAATGAATCAAAGTTGAAGTTCGGTGCCTCATCTACGTCTTCCTCTAAAGCAAAACTTAATACATCCGTTGGGCGATCAATACCACGATACTCTTTATTCAATTCATGAATAATATCATTAGATACGATTGAGATATCGACTTCGATACCTTCGCCTAATCCAAGTTTGTGAGCTGTTTGGGTAATAATGTGGTTTAACATCTCTGTATGTTCTTCAGTTAGTAACCCATCTTCATCTATTAAATCTATAATCATTAGTTGTCCTCCGTTTTTTAATCTGGATACTCCACCCGAGTATGAAATGTACTTGCTATAGTGTGTACAATTGATTTTTTAACTTTTTCTAATTCAGCGACTGTCATATGACACTCTTCAAATTGTCCTTCAGCCAATTTCCCATTAATAATATTATCAACTAAATTTTCAAATGCCGTTTGCGTATGTTCCTTAATTGTTCTAGAAGCGGCTTCAACTGAATCAGCAATCATGATAATCATCGCCTCTTTACTTTGAGGCTTAGGTCCAGGATAGCGGAACTTTTCCTCGTCCACATGATTGTTTGTTTGTTTAGCCTGATGATAAAAATACCTTACTAAAGTGGTTCCGTGATGTTGCATACAAATATCTATAACACTTTCTGGCATATCATATTCTCGTAAGATCTTTTCACCTTCAGTGACATGCCCAATAATAATGGCAGCACTCTCTTCAGCCGTCACCATTGAATGTGGAGACTCCATTCCTTCAGATAAATTCTCAACGAAAAACAATGGATGATTTACCTTTCCAATATCATGGTAATACGATGCAATTCTTACTAATAATGAATCTGCTCCGATAGCATCCGCAGCATTCGCTGAAATATTCGCTACCATCATACTATGGTGATATGAGCCTGGTGCTTTCTCTACAATACTTTTCAATAGCGGATGAGTTAAATTCGCTAGTTGGTTTAAAGTTAATGGTGCTTTACTGCTTAAAAGTTTATGCCAGTATGGTTCAATAAAGAAATAAATACCAAAGGCTATCAGTAAATTAAATAATATAAACGATAATATAACAATTGAAATTTCAGATACTAATGAAACGTTCGTCATCAACACAATCGGCATGGCAAATACAGAATGCAAGACCAATGCATATAAAAAGCCGTACCTTAATGAGTTTTTATTCTTAACTAGTAATTGATAACTTAATGAAATTAGAGAACTAAAGAAATAAAAACTTGTAATCATAAAGGTCACAGTCATACTATCGCCGTCATGAGAAATAAATAATGCAAGTAAATTGAAAAAGCCCATAAAGAATAAGGTTAATCTTATATTGGTTCTTGGTCTTAATAACATTGGGATCACATAGATTGGCAGAAATAACATGGCGTAATCAATCCCATTCAATTGCAATATATACAACACTCTCAAGACAAGAAAACTTACTGTAAAGAGTAAGCCATAACCCAGGATTTGTGTACCCAATTCAATGTCCAATAGCGCATTTTCTTTCTCTTTTACAACATAGTAAACAAGTGCGATTGCATGAATGATAATAACTGCTGCAAAAGCAATTAATAAATCATTGTTAGACTCTCGATCTAGATAACCAAGCAAATCTAATTGTCTGTAAGTCGTTTGGTTAATAATGTGCCCTTCTTGAACGATTATTTGCCCTTGTAAGATATAGCTCGGTTGAACAGCATTCTCTGCTTCTGCACGACGCTTTTCTGTCTCGCTTTCACTATAAACTACGGTTGGTACAACCAATTCTTGCATTAATTCGCTGATAATGCCCTTATTTTCAGAGTTTATATCCAATTCGCTAATATATTGATTCACATCTGATAAAATTTGATTTAAATCAGTCGATTCAATTTCACTACTTAAAACACTCGCAAGTAAATCATTGATTTGTTGTTGCATTTGATTTAAATCTTCATTATTTACTGTTAACAGTCTAGTAATAGAATCCACTGATAACGATTCATCTAATTCTTCGACCGAATCACTCTCACTCGCTAAGATTGCTTGATTATAAATAACAAGCTGTTCCGTGGCTTCTAATTGTCCAAAAGGAACAGATTGTGTCTCAGCTCGTTGACTATCTATCGAGGTGATACCCACCAGACCACTTAATACAGAATCTTCAAGCATCTCATTAATGTCAACAGTTGAGTACTCATTCTCTCTAATAGAATAAATTAAATTAAAAAACTCTTCAGTCTGCTCCACTTGTTGATCAAGAATAGCAGGCTGAAAAACATATGCGTCTGGCACGCTTGAGCGTGCACGTTCCATATTAATCTCAGTCTGTTCAGTATCTTCTATCGTCACAGGAGCTTGAACTGTTTTCTCCGCAACTTGGTTGATGCGAAAGTTATATTGTTCAGGTTGCACATCTGTAAAACCTATAAAAAATATCAACACAGACATAAGCAAAATAATTAGAGGGATGAATAATGTCCCTAAAACCGTCTGTAGTTTCCGTAATTGCTGGTTCATTTTACTCCCCCTCTATATAAAATTAATCTTCAGAATAAGCTCTAATAATATCCGCTACAACTGGATGACGTACAACATCAAATTCATCAAAGTAATTAAATTTAATTTTATTTATTTTATTTAATTTTCTCTCAGCATCAATTAAGCCTGATTTAACACCTTTTGGTAAGTCAATTTGAGTTTGGTCTCCGTTAATAATCATCTTAGAACCAAAGCCAAGTCGTGTTAAGAACATCTTCATTTGTGCAATGGTTGTATTTTGAGCTTCATCTAAGATAACAAAAGCGTCATCTAATGTACGACCACGCATATATGCTAAAGGCGCAATTTCAATAATACCTCTTTCCATCAAACGATTTGTATGTTCCATCCCAAAAATAGCATAAAGTGCATCGTAAACAGGTCTCAGATATGGATCTACTTTTTCTTTCAAGTCGCCTGGTAAAAATCCAAGGCTCTCTCCGGCTTCTACGGCAGGACGAGTTAAGATGATTTTCTTAACACGGCCTTCTCTCATAGCTTGAACTGCTAAAACTACCGCTAAGAAAGTTTTCCCTGTACCTGCTGGCCCGATTCCAAACACCACATCGTGAGTTTCAACTGCTTTGACATATTGTAATTGTCCAAAATTTTTCGCACGAATCGCTGTTCCGTCATATGCTCGACCGATGACTTCTTCAAATAGGTTAATGAAATATTCAATGGTTCCATTTTTTGCCATCTTAACAGCAGTAATGATATCCATCGTTCGAGGGGTAATCCCTCTTTCTAAAAGCTCAACTAAATTCAACATGATTGCTCGTGTCATCTCAACATCATCTTCTTTTCCTGATATTGTTATGACTTCGCCACGATTACTCACCTGAATGTTAAAGTTCTCTTCGAGTAATCGAACATACTTATCATGTGTTCCTAGTATCGCTAATAACCAATCTTGGTTTGATACAATAACTTGTTGTGAAAATGCATCTGCTCCGCTCAAATAATACGCTCCTTTTATCATTGTCTTTAATTAAAATAAGATTACCATAAATACATAAAAAAATGAACTTTAGTACCTAATTATAACAAAATCCTTTAAACATTGCATGGTAGAGCAAAGTTACTTCATTTTTTCATCTTTACATCTAATTTACACAATATTTACAGGAAATTTACACTTCTATCGTATAGTTAGTGATGGAAATAACAAAAATATTGTAGAAGGAGAATGTAATTGAAATCTTTGAAAAAAATGGTCTTGTCTGCTTTACTGGCAACCACTATGTTATCAAGCGTTGGATTTAATGTTCACGCACAAGAAACAACCACAGGTTCAATCACTGAAAATACACATATCGCTAATGAGGAACGTGCGAATGACGAGGCATATTCTGAAGAAGCAATTACGGCAGAAGACGGCTTTGAATTCGATGATGAAGGGAATATTACGGCTGTAACGATTGGTGGAGAAACTGCAGATGTTACTCAAGAAAACCCAGCTAATCCGGAAACACCTGAAAATAATTCACCAAACAGAATTACAACAAACTTAACCGATGACCCTTCGACATCTATGCACTTCCAATGGCATACAACCGATGCAGATGAGAATGCAAAATTATACATTTGGGAAGAGGGGCAATCGATGGATGACGCTATTGAAGTAGATCCTGAAATCATTGAGATTGATGATGCCTTCTATAACCAAATGACAGAAGACGGGCATTACGTTTATGCTATTATGTGGGATGAGGAAGAGAATGAGCCCATAACAGACGATGATGACCCATGGATTGCAACTGAAAATCCTGATGAAGTTGTTGGATACTATACTGATGAAGTATTCTCAGATGACAACCTATTATGGTTAGACAAAGGGTTTGATAATTATTCTTTAGGTTTACCTTACCCTAGCTTTACTGAAACAGCATATAAAGCAACAGTGACTGAATTAAATCCAAACACTGTATATCACTATACAGTTGGAAATAAAGACGGTGAATTATCAGACGAAGCGACATTTACAACAGCAAGCGAATCAAGTGATGATTTCTCATTCATTCACTATACTGACACTCAAAACGCTTTCTCATCAGAAAACCAACGTTCAGAAGCAGATTATTCAAATTCAACCATTCAATCAATGTTAGAAAATCCTAATGCAGAAGATGCCCGCTTTGCACTACACACAGGTGATGTAGTTAATGATGACTGGAACGATACAGAATGGAACTTAACTTTAGATGCATTATTACCATTAAATAATGAAATGCCACATATGTTTATCACCGGTAACCATGATAATGATAACTTCTTAGATCATATTAATACCGACAATGCAGTTGAAGGGATGGATTCTGGTGCAGCTTATTCAACACGTTATAACGGTGTACAATTCATTAACTTAAACACTGAACAAGCAAATGAATCAGACGAAGATGAAGCACCAGCAATCTTAGATAACCAAATGAAGTGGTTTGAAGAAGAGTTACAAAAAGCTCAAGAAGCTAAGGACAACGGAGACATTGACTGGGTATTTGTCAGCTATCACCGCCCTCTATTCTCTTCATCTTATCATTCATTAGAAGATGAAAGTGTCCAATTAATTCGTGATGATTTAATGGCTTTACTAGATGAGTATGATGTAGACTTAGTCTTCAATGGGCACGATCATAACTTAACCGTGACTCATGCACTAACTCATAATGCTGAAACCTTCGGTAACGCAGAAGTAGCCACTGCAGGTGAAACGAATGAAGATGTGACAACGTTCAATAATCCTGAAGGAACGGTCTTCTTCATTCCTAGTACAGCGGGAACTAAGACTTATAATACGATTTATAAGCTTGAAAGTTTTGATTGGATCTTAGAAAACGAAGATATTCATGAAACATACGAAGACTTATTCGGTCATGAAATAACCGAAGAAAATATTAATAGCTTCCGCGAGTTGTTATTAACAGAAGAACAACCTTTCATTTCTTCATTCTATGCAGAAGGTCATTCAAATGCACGTGAATCAAACTTCCAACACTACTCTGTTGTAGACGTAACTTCGGATACTGTCACTTATGAATTATATCAAGTGGTTGGTGAAGATTTAGACAACCGTGAAACGACACTTGTTCATTCTTATGAAATTACAAAATAATTTTCTTTACTAGAAAAATAAAGCTGCGAGTAATATTTCTTTTACTCACAGCTTTTTCTATGGAAAATAAAAACACCCTTTCGGGTGTTTAAAAAGATTAACCTAATAGATTCTTTGTAACTTCTTTTACAAGATTACCATCAGCTTTTCCTTTTAGGTTGGCCATAGCTTTCCCCATAACTTTACCAAAGTCAGACTTAGACGTTGCATTCAGTTCGTCCATTACTTTTCGAACTTCAACTTCAATCTCTTCTTCTGATAATTGTTTAGGTAAGTAACGTTCGACTACTACAATTTCATCGGTTACTTCATCTACTAAATCTTGTCGTCCAGCTTTTTCAAATTCAGCTAAAGAATCTTTACGCTGTTTTAATTCGCGAGAAATAATCGTAATTTCTTGCTCCTCATTTAAAGGTTCAGAATGCTCTAATTGCTCCATTTGTAATGCCGACTTCAACATACGTAATACTTTTAAAGTCTCTTTATCTCTAGCCTTCATCGCTTGCTTGACGTCTTGATTAATTCGTTCAGTTAGTGACATTTCGCCTCACCTATCTGTTATTTAGAATTTTCTTTTACGAGCTGCTTCCGATTTTTTCTTACGTTTAACACTTGGTTTTTCGTAAAATTCACGTTTACGTGCTTCTCTTAAAGTACCTGTTTTTGAAACATCTCGCTTAAAGCGACGAAGAGCGTCTTCTAATGATTCGTTATCACGAACTACTGTTTTAGACATTATGAATCCCCTCCTCCCAAGCTTTTCTGACCTTACTATTTTTTATGCAAAATAATAAAGTTCTTGTAATATTATAATCAAACAACCTTGTCTTTGCAAGGTCTTAATGAAACTTTTTTCATAGAAAGTGTCAATTTATTTCCAAAAATTCGATTAAATATAGGTTTTTTATGCTGTTTATCGCAAAATTTATTAGATAAGATTTTTAATTTAAGTTTTATACTTTACACTTTGAACATAAACCAAATATTTCAAATCGATGTGTGTCAATTTGAACATCATTTAAAGCATCCGTCATTTTGGTTAAATCCATCGGGCATGTTTCTAAAGGTATTGCCATCCCACAATTTGTACAAATGAAATGATGGTGATGGTGATTGTGGTCTAAACAATTCATACGAAAATGTTGTTCTTGGTTATATTCTGTTGCTTCCAGAATACCAGCTTCGACAAAGTCATATACATTACGATACGTAGTGTTGTAACTCATTGTGGGATAATTTTCTGTTAGCTTCTCATGAACTGTTTGCGCACTTAAGTAACGATCATTACACGCAAACAGCGTTAATATTTCTTGTCTTTTTTTAGTGTTTTTAAAGCCGAATTCTTTTAATTTTAAAATTGCTTCATTAATTTTATTTTCTTCTTTTTTTGTTATAACTTCATAAGTCATTACTTGACGTCTCCTTATATAAATATGCTATGATGTAAGAACTTATAGGGGGTCATTTTAACATGAATAATAATAAAGTACTACATTATTATATTTTATCAGATTCAATTGGAGAAACTGCTCAAAAGGTGGCAAAAGCCTCTTTCGCACAGTTTCCTAATGTCAATACAGTATCACATAAATATACATTTATTTCAAACCATGAAACACTTCAATCTATTCTTGAAGATGCAAATGAACATGATGGTTTAGTGTTTATGACAATTGCCGATGCAGAACTTGCTAAATTTGCTGAAAAATATTGCATTAAGACTGGTTTAATTTGTTATAACTTAATTCAACCTTTCACTTTAGAAATTGCTCGTCGATTAGAAACTGAACCATCTGCTATCAGTGGTGCCCAATATGAATTATCAGAAGATTATTTCGATCGCATTCGTGCCATGGAATTCTGTCTAGCTTACGATGATGGTAAAGATCCTAAAGGTTTACGCGAAGCTGAGATTGTTATTCTAGGTATTTCTCGAACTGGTAAAACACCATTAAGTATGTATCTAGGTACTTTAGGCTATAAGGTCGCAAACTTACCTTTAATTCCTGAAAAGGAAGTCACACCGATTCTATACGAAATCGATCCAAAGAAAATCATTGGTTTAACGAATAGTTCTGCTGTAATAAATAAACATCGAGAATCGCGTATGAAGGAATACGGCATAGGTACGGGTTCAAAATATGCTTCTAAAACACGTGTCAATGAAGAGTTGGAATACGCTCATAAAATTTATGAAGAGTTAGGTTGTCCAATTATTAATGTTTCTGATCGTAGCATTGAAGAATCAGCGAGTATCGTCATGGAAGTCATGAATTTACCACAAAGAATCTAATATCAAAATAAACACTAACGCATACTTGGCTCTCAAAGAGCGAAATATACGTTAGTGTTTTTTTAACTTAAAATATCTGTCATTAAATTCGGATTATAAGACTTCGCTTTAAACATAGCGATTTCTTCTTTATATGGGGCAACTTTAACCTTTTCTTTCTCAGGAAGTGGCACCCAAGGTGTTTCTAGAATCTTAGGTATATGACTTAATTGTGGATGATGAACAATTACATTCAATGTGTCAAAGCCAATAGATCCTTCACCAATATTAGCATGTCTATCTTTATGGCTCTTAAAAGGATTTTTTGAATCATTGATATGTAAGACTTTTAACCGATCTAAGCCAATCACTTTATCAAATTCGTTCAAAACTCCATCTAAATCATTCACAAGATCATACCCCGCATCATAAACGTGACATGTATCTAGGGTAACTGATAATTTCTCATTGAAAGTAACGCCATCAATAATAGCGGCTAACTCTTCAAAGTTTCTACCAATCTCTGTCCCCTTACCTGCCATGGTCTCTAAAGCAATCTGAGGTGATTGTTCAGATGTTAACACTCCATTCAAGCCGTTGATAATTTGCTTAATCCCAACTTCAGCACCCGCGCCCACATGTGCACCTGGATGCATCGTAATTTGAGTGGCACCAATAGCTTCTACGCGTTCAATTTCTTCTCGTAAAAATTGCATCGCAAATTCATGGTAGCCTTCCTTCGTTGTATTAGCGAGATTAATAATGTATGGAGCATGAACGGTGAAAAATTCAATACCCTTCCCCTTCATAAACGCCTTCGCTTCTTCAATTCTAAACTCAGAGACTTCTTTACGACGCGTGTTTTGAGGCGCACCAGTGTAAATCATAAAGATATTACTTCCGTAAGATGCTGCTTCTTGAGCAGCACCTAAAAGCATCTCTTTGCCTTTCATTGAAACATGTGATCCGATATACATGATATCTCTCCTTGTTTGTTAAACCTTTAAATTACTTTTTACTTTCTTTAACTGAAATATTTAATTCACGCAATTGGTCATTACTTACTCTACTTGGAGCTTGTGACATTAAGTCTAAGCCGCGTCCTGTTTTAGGGAAGGCAATTACTTCACGAATGTTTGGTTCTTGAGCTAGAATCATAACTAAACGATCTAATCCTAATGCAATTCCGCCGTGTGGTGGGAAGCCATAATCTAACGCGTCTAATAAGAAACCAAATTGACCATATGCTTCTTCTTTAGTGAAACCTAATAAACCAAACATTTGTTCTTGCATTTCACGAGTATGGATACGAATACTTCCTCCTCCAATTTCATAACCATTTAAAACAATGTCATACGCATTTGCTAACGCATCTGCAGGATTGTTTGATAATTCAGAGATATCTGAATTTTGTGGTGATGTGAATGGGTGGTGCATGGCAACATAACGCTTGTTGTCTTCATCATACTCAAGTAATGGCCAGTCTACTACCCAAAGGAAAGCTAATTCAGATGGGTCATATAATTCGTGCTTAGATCCTAAGTGAAGTCTAAGTGCGCCTAATGAGTCTGCTACGACTTTTGTAGAGTCAGCCATAAAGAAGATGATATCTCCTACTTTAGCGTCTAACGCATTGGTTAAGTAGTTGTAGTCTTCTTCTGATGAGAAGAATTTTGCAATTGGACCGTTAAAGCCATCTTCTGAAACTTTTGTCCATGCTAGACCTTTCGCTCCATATGGTTTAACTACGTTATATAATTCGTCTGCAGTTTTACGCGTATAATCGTCTGCATGACCTTTTAAGTTGATTGCTTTTACTTGACCACCGTTATCAACTGCACCTTTGAACACTCCAAAGTCAGTTGTTTTAGCGAAGTCTGAAAGATCCACTAATTTCATTTCGAAACGAATGTCAGGTTTATCTGAACCGTATTGATCCATCGCTTCTTGATAAGTCATTACTGGGAAATCTTCAGTGATTTCAATGCCTCTAGCTGCTTTCGCTACTGCTTTTAACATATCTTCAGTAAATTCTTGAATTTCTGCTTGAGTTAAGAAACTTGTTTCAATATCAACTTGTGTAAATTCTGGTTGACGGTCTCCACGTAAATCTTCATCACGGAAACAACGTACGATTTGGTAATAACGGTCCATTCCCGCACCCATTAATAATTGTTTGAATAATTGTGGTGATTGCGGTAATGCAAAGAAATGACCTGCGTTATTTCGTGTTGGAACTAAATAGTCACGTGCCCCTTCAGGTGTTGACTTAGTTAAGTAAGGTGTTTCAACATCGATAAAGTCCAAATTATTTAAGAATTGACGAATTGTTTGAGTCACTTGGTGACGTAAACGAATGTTGTTGAACATCTTCGGACGACGTAAATCGATGAAACGATTACGTAAACGTACTTCTTCATCAGTTTCAATGCTATCTTCAACATAAATTGGCGGTGTTTTACTTTTAGCAAGAACTGTTAATTCAGTGGCTAATAATTCAAATTCACCTGTTGGAATTTTAGGGTTTACTTGCTCATCTGCACGACGTTTTAAAGTCCCTGTGACTTCAACAACGTATTCACTTCTTAAGTGATCTGCTTCATCCATTTGTTCTGGAATATATTGAGCGTTGAAGACTACTTGACAGAAGCCTTCTCTATCACGTAAGTCAATAAAGATAACGCCACCTAAGTCACGGCGCTTTTGTACCCACCCTTTTAATGTTACCTCTTTATCTACAAATGATTCATTAATTAAACCTGCATAAGTCGTTCTCTTTTTCATTAGTATTTACCTCCAAAATATTTGTCAATGGCTGATGTATCAACAGTTAATTTGCGATACTCGCCCATAAAGTCTGTCATTAAATCATCAAAAGCAACTTCGGTTTGTTTCCCAGTTCCTTGATGTTTTACTTGGACTTTTCCTGTTTCAATCTCTTGTTCTCCAATCGTAATCACAAGCGTTGTATTTAATTTATCAGCTGTCTTAAATTGTGATTTCATGCTTCGATTTAAGTAGTCACGATCAGCAACTAAACCATCTTTTCTAGCTGCATGAACAACTTGTAATGCCATCATATTTGCCTCTTCACCTAAGCTCATCACAAAGATATCTAGGCCTTCAGATTCAGGAATGTCAACGTCTTGATTCTCTAATAGAAGCATTAATCTTTCTAAACCAATACCGAAACCAAAGCCAGGTGTCTTTGGTCCGCCTAATTGTTCGACTAAGCCATCATAGCGTCCACCACCACATACAGTGGACTGTGCCCCAATAGAATCGTCAGTAGCCAGGATTTCAAAGATTGTATCTTGATAATAATCTAGGCCACGAACAATAGTTGGTGTCACAGTGAATGGAATATTCAGCGCATTTAGTAATGCTTGAACTTCATCAAAGTGTTTCTGACTTTCTTCGCCTAGAAAATCTAGAATAACTGGCGCAGACTCAGCTAAAGCTTTGTCTCTCTTATCTTTTGAATCGATAATACGCATTGGGTTATCAGCCAGACGTCTTTGCGAATCTTCACTTAATTGATCTTTAAGGGGTGTAAAGTATTCGATTAAAGCATTACGATAATTCTCACGTTCTTCAGGTTTTCCTAAAGAGTTAATGTGTAGTGATAAATTTGATAAACCTAATTCATCAAATAAATCCATCGCTAATGCAATACCTTCCACATCAGTCGCAGGATTTGTACTACCAAACACTTCGATTCCTAATTGATGGAATTGACGCTGTCTTCCAGCTTGTGGTCTTTCATAACGGAACATAGGCTCCATATAATAAACTTTTAACGGCTGTGGATGTTCAGGTCCATGCAATTTATGCTCGATATAAGCACGGGCAATTGGTGCCGTTCCTTCTGGACGTAAAGCCAGGTGACGGTCCCCTTTATCCATAAAATCATACATTTCTTTAGAAACTATATCTGTCGTATTCCCTACAGATCGTTTAAATAAATCAATCGATTCGAATAAAGGTGTTCTAATTTCTTTAAAGTTATATGAATCTAATACTGCACGAGCAGTATCTTCAACATAATGCCATTTATCAATATTAACTGGCAGAATATCTTCTGTTCCTTTTGGTTTTTTTAACATAATTTACCTCCATAAATATAAAAAAGCCCTACAGCAAGTTGCTATAGGACGTCTTCAACGCGGTACCACCTAAATTTGTAACAATATATATTATTACCTTAGAACTGTAACGTAGTTAACGGAACAACTTTGCATTGTTCATCTCCATAGTGTCTTCAATGGCTCATCTTCTACTTTCAGCGGAATGAGAAGTCTCTGTTATTGAGGCATTTACTTGGCTACTTCAACGATTTTATTAAAATACTCCTTTATTATAGAGTCTAATTAAAATTTAATCAACTAATTTATTAAAGGTTTCAAATTAAATCGTTTCCAAGCAATGTTTCTTCTACTATGATAAAATATATGAGGTAATCAGCAAATGATTTAAAACCAAACTAATGACATATTAATCGGCTTGTCTACTCTTTATATTGAAAATCTATGTTGCCTTAACGGATTTATAACAAACATATTACTATTGAGTGACAAAGGTTAATCGTATTTGAATTTATGTTACACAATTTATATAATAAAATTAATATCTTTAAAATTTTTGTAGGAGTGGGGGGATTTTATCAATACCTTCAATATATTCTTAAAACGACTTTATACTAAAAAGTATTTTCCACCTTTTATTACATTCATTTTAATTTTACTTAGTTCCATTGCTATCTTAAGCTTAACAACGAGTGAATTAATGATGATAGAAAAAGAGTCTGTCGTTTTAAGAAGTCAACCAGCAACAAATAGCCAAGCCATTGATACCATCGATATAAACTCTACTGTGAATGTTATATCCGAACGAAATGGTTGGTTACGAGTGCGTTATAAAGGAACATCTGAAGGTTGGATTCCAAAGTGGTTACTTGATAACGATAATTTAGTAACTGATCAAAATCTTGCCGCTCATTTGCTTGTTGTATCACCAATATATTCTGAGCAAACAACTGATTCACAGCAGTTAGCTGACATTGATGCGGGCACTTATTTAATTGTTAATTTCGAAAGTAATGGCTGGGTGCAAGTTGTCTATGAGAACCAATATGGCTATATTCCAACGAGTTCTGTAGAGTTAATCCATCAAGATGCGATTCCTGAATCAGTACCTGACCCTGAATCAACAGAAGAATCTTTACCAGATGAAATGACGCAAGAAGAATTAGAAGAAGCTGAAAGATTAGTAATCGTACGACAAGAAAACCAAGCCTTCTTATCAGCACCGGATTTATATTCGGACATCATCTATACACCATCTATCAATCAACGCTTTAAACTCATTGATATTACTACTGGTACAGATGAAACTGAGTTCTATTTGGTTGAAGATGAAACTGGTATTAGAGGATACATTGAATCTCGTATCGCTGCCCTTGGAAGCGACTCGTTAAATCATGTCGGCACAACCAATCCTGGTTCCTTAGCCGACGCAACCATAATGATTGACGCAGGTCATGGTGGCGAAGATTCTGGAGCGATTAGCTTAGATAATATTACATATGAAAAAGATGTTACTTTACGGACAGCAGAAATCTTACAGGAGAAATTGGAAGCTGCTGGTGCGACTGTTCTTCAAACTCGTTCAACTGATGAATTCGTTGACTTAGATGAGCGAACAATCCTAAGTAACGAAGCCAATGTCGATGCATTCTTATCACTTCACTATGATTCGTCACCTGTGCCTGATTGGCACGGGACCACGACTTATTATTTCCATGAAGATGACTTTGATTTAGCTGATAATATTAATCAACAACTGGCTCAGTTTGAATTGCCAAACAATAACGTTGTCTTTGGTAATTATCATGTTCTAAGAGAGAATAATCGACCAAGTGTTCTATTAGAGCTCGGATATATGAGTAATAGTACTGATATTGATTATATTCGTTCTCAAGAATATCTTGATCGTATTACTGACTTAATTGTCGCTGGTTTAGAAAATTACTATAATCAGTAATATAAATATAAAAATGACGCTATCACATTCAACGTGATAGCGTCATTTTTATTGATTTATAAACTTCTATTTTTTGAATCTAAGAGAATTGTTACCGGACCATCGTTTATAATTGATACTTTCATATCAGCACCAAACTTTCCGACTTCAACTTTGTAGCCGTACTCTCGCAAAGCTTGGTTAAAATCTTCATACAATGTGTTTGCCATATCAGGCTTCGCTGCATTGGTAAAACTTGGCCGGTTCCCTTTTTTTGTATTACCATATAAGGTAAATTGGCTAATCGATAGAATATCTCCACCAACATCTGATAAAGAAAGGTTAACTTTACTGTCCCCATCTTCAAAAAGTCGCATATTGGCTACTTTTCTAGCTAAGTAAGCAACATCTTCTTGAGTATCCTCATGCGTCACGCCAACTAATAACACGTAGCCTCGGTCTATTTGTCCGAAAATTTCGCCGTCGACTTTAACATGACTCTCTAAACTTCTTTGAATTAAAACTCGCATCATAACAACCTTTCTTTTGAACTATCAATAACTATTGAATAAAGAATATTATCCCGTCACACGTTTTACTTCATAGACATCTGGTATATTTTTCAATTTATTAATTAAATCATCTAACTGCATCGTATTCGAAACAGCCACTTTAAGTGATACTGTAGCGGAACTATTTTTATCTCGTTTCCCGTTAACACTTAGTAAACTTTTCACTGTATGGCTGACAACATGCAGAACATCATTAATTAAGCCGGCTCGATCAAAACCAATAATGAATAATTCTGTGATATATTCTTCGGTTGGTTGGAATTCTTGATCCCATTTAACATCAATTAATCGATCGTTTAATTCCGTTTCTGCTAACAAATTAGGGCAATCTTTACGGTGAACTGAAATCCCTCGTCCACGTGTAATATAACCAATAATTTCATCACCAGGAACTGGATTACAACATTTACTTAAGCGAATCATTAAATTATCGGCACCTTCAACCACAACACCACTCTCATGGACGGTTCTTTGGCGTTGACGATTTGAAGCCTCTTTTGAAATAGTTGTGTCATTATCAAGCATTTCTTCTTCAGCTTTTTCTTGTTTTAAATCTAAGAAGTTAATTATCGTTGACACACTAACCTCACCTAATCCAATGGAAGCAAATAAATCCGTTAAAGTATTGAAGTTAAAGCGCTCTAATAAACTAGCTTCGACTTTTTTATTATTTAATACTTTTAGTGAGTGGCCTGTTTCTTTCAGTTCTTTTTCTAAGATACTTTCGCCAAGTTCACTATTCTCTTCAAGGTCTTGGAGTTTAAAGAACCGTTTAATTCGGTTGCGGGCTTTACTCGTATTAGTAAACTTCAACCAATCACGACTGGGTCCGTTCGAATTTGAATTAGTCAATATGTTAACAATGTCACCATTCTTCAGTTTATAATCTAAGGCGACAATTCGTCCGTTAACTTTAGCACCAATTGTTTTGTTCCCTATTTCGGAGTGAATGTGATAAGCAAAGTCAATCGGACCAGAGCCTGTTGGAAGTTCCATCACTTCTCCGTTTGGTGTAAATACATAGACTTGATCTTTAAATAAATCTTCTTTAACAAAATCCATAAATTCACTGGCATCTTTAGCATCATCTTGTAATTCAACTAAATCACGGAACCATGTCATCTGTTTATTGATACTATCTTCTTCATCAACCTTACTTGTCTTACCTTCTTTATAAGCCCAATGAGCTGCCACCCCATATTCAGCAACCATATGCATTTGTTTAGTTCTAATCTGAATTTCAACGGGTTTGCCACTCGCTCCTATAACGGTCGTATGAATCGATTGATACATATTCGCTTTTGGCATGGCAATATAATCTTTAAATCTGCCAGGCATTGGCTTCCACTGCGTATGCACAGCTCCCAATACAG
Source organism: Ruoffia sp. FAM 26254 (assembly GCF_045528545.1). Classification (NCBI taxonomy): domain Bacteria; kingdom Bacillati; phylum Bacillota; class Bacilli; order Lactobacillales; family Aerococcaceae; genus Ruoffia; species Ruoffia sp. FAM 26254. Next base: position 15,782 of record NZ_JBGQQY010000014.1, on the reverse strand, counting down.
CGTAACAATCTTTAATTGAATCAACAATGACTCGAATAGCTAATAAGTCATAAATATCATCAAATTCTTTTCTTTGGTCCACCATCTTACGATAAATAGAATAAATATGTTTCGGTCTTCCTGAAATATCTGCTTCAATCCCTAACTCTTCAACCGCAACTTTAATCTCATCAATTGTTTCTTGAATAAAGTTCTCGCGTTCCGTACGCTTCGTGTCCATCTGATTCACAATTGAATAGTAGTATTCTGAATTAACATAACGCAATGCAATGTCTTCAAGTTCCCACTTAATGGAGCTAATCCCTAAGCGATCAGCTAACGGTGCATAAATATCAATCGCTTCTTGTGATTTCTCAATCTGCTTTTCTTTACGCTGAAATTTCATCGTTCGCATATTATGTAATCTATCGGCTAATTTTACGATAATTACTCGTAAATCTTTACTCATTGCGAGTAACATTTTTCGATGGTTTTCGGCCAAAGCCTCTTGTTTACTTTGGAATTTCAATTTACCTAGTTTAGTAACTCCGTCAACTAAAAATGCAACGACTTCACTAAATTCATTCCGGATATCATCCAATGTTCGATCCGTATCTTCAACGACATCATGTAACAAACCTGTAGCGATTGTTGAAGGATCTAATTGTAACTCTGCCAAAATACCTGCTACTTGAATGGGGTGAATAATATAAGGTTCACCGGATAAGCGAAATTGGTCTTTATGAGCTTCCGTTGCATAATCAAGCGCACGCTGAATAAACTCCAAACTACTGTCATTCATGTACTTTGCACATAAATCAATTACCTCTTGTGCTGAAAAATCTTGTCCTTGCAAATTTATTCACCTCACTTCTTAAAATATAAGCGCAATTATAACCTAATTATACTCATTTAACAATATTGTGTTTTTTTCTTTGTATTTCATTATAACAAAAGACTGTGCCTTTGTTTAGCACAGCCTTTATTTGTGTTTTAAATTAGCTTAATAGTTATCATTAGATGTCGATAGTGTTCCTGATACAATTGCGATTCCTTTTGAAGCTCCAATACGCGTTGCTCCAGCTTCAATCATAGCGATGGCTTCATCATAATTACTTACGCCACCACTTGCTTTAACACCTAAATCTGGACCTATGGCTTCACGCATTAATTTAACATCAGCTAGCGTCGCTCCTCCAGTAGAGAATCCAGTTGAAGTCTTAACAAAGTCTGCTCCAGATTCTTTAACGACTTCTGATGCTTTACGTTTCTCGTCATCTGTCAATAAAGACGTTTCAATAATTACTTTGGTTGTAATTGACTCATCAACCGCTCCAACAACTGCTTTGATTTCTTCTAGAACATAAGCCCAGTCTCCATCTTTAGCACGAGAAATATTGATGACCATATCAATCTCATCTGCGCCATCTTTGACAGCTTGTTGTGCTTCAAAAACTTTTACTTCCGTCGCATTTGCGCCTAAAGGGAAACCAATGACCGTACAAACTAAGCTATCTGAGTCTTTTAATAATTCTTTGGATTTTGCAACAAATGCTGGGTTAATACAAACTGATTTAAAATTATATTCTGCTGCTTCTTGGCATAATTTTTCAATTTGTTCCTCAGTTGCATCTGCTTTTAATAAGGTGTGGTCAATATATTTTGCTAATTCCATTCTATCTCCTCTTTCTATACTTCTAAATGATAACTCATTGCGCTTAAAGCGTATATAGGTGCCGTTTCGGCTCTTAAAATCCGTGGACCTAAACTACATTCAATATACCCTACTTCTTTCAATTTGGCTACTTCTAACTCTGTTAAACCACCCTCTGAACCAAAGACGATGATTAAATTATCCCCTGCTTGAACTTCTTTCAAGGTTTCTTTAAGTTGGCCGTGTTGTCCTTTCTTAGCAGTCTCTTCATAAGCAATTAATTTATGCTTATAATTATCGGCTTCTTTTTGCAAAGTATCAATGGTAGATAAATGATTAATCTCTGGGATCACATTACGGTGGCATTGTTCTGCTGCTTCTTTACTAATGCGTTCCAGTCGTTCGATTCGGTTACTAATTTTATTACCTTTCCACTTTACAACATCTCTGTCCAATGCCAAAGGGATAAATTCATTCATCCCGCATTCGGTTGCCTTTTGAACAATTAAATCAATCTTGTCATTCTTTGATAAACCACAAGCAATAGTTACTTGAATGGGTAATTCAGTTTGTTGGTCTTCTAAAGCATTTATAATTCGTAAGTTTGCTACGTTATCTTCAATTGTCTCTATCTTTGCTTTATAAGCGATATTTGTTGAATCTACGATTATAACTTCGTCATCAATCTTTCCTCGCATCACTCGAACAATGTGATGATTATCAACTTTTTCTAGTTGAATCTGTTGATTAACTTCTAGGGCTTGATTTGAAAAATAACGTTGCATTAGTCCATATCTCCCTTAACAACAATATAATTTACCCATTCTCTCATCTGAGTTTTTTGATAAATTTCAAAGTTGTGAGTTTCAATTGCTTCTTCAATAAACGACGCTTTCTCATTTAAAATACCGCCTAAAATCAGATACCCATTGTCATTCAGCAATTTATGAGCATCAGAGAATAAATTTACTAGAATATGCGGCAAAATATTCGCAACAATGACATCCGCTGTTTGGTCAATCCCTTTTAGTAAATCATTTTCAATAAAGCGAATTTTTTGCGCGTCGATTAGATGACTAATCATTTCATGATTCTTTTGGGCATTTAAGTTACTAATGGCAGCATTGACTGCTTGAGGATCAAAATCCATCCCTAACACTTCTTTAGCTCCAAAAACAGAAGCAATAAAACTTAAGATTCCTGTCCCAGTGCCTACATCAAGAACGGTTTCTCCCCCTTGCATAACCATCTCAAGTGCCTGAGCACTAAGGCGAGTTGTCGGGTGATTCCCAGTACCAAAAGCAACGCCTGGATCCATAAAAATGACTTGTTCAAACGGTGCAGCTTCATAATTATCTTGCCATTCAGGCACAATGGATAAAAAGCGAGAAATTCGCTCTGGTTTATAATATTGCCTCCAATTTTCATGCCAATTTTCAGTTTCTAAATCAGCCACTTCAATCTTAAAATCACTTGTTCCAACAGTTTTTAATTGTTCTTCAAGTTTTTCTAAATCAATCTCAGATTCATAATAACCAATCACTTCGACGGGATGATTTAAGTAATCTTCAGGTAGTTCTTCTGGAATTTCACCAAATAAATTAGGATGATTTTCTAAATACCCTTGTGCATATTTAATTTCATTGCCTACTGCACCCGCTTCATTTAAATAGTAATTGACTAAATCTATATCCACTGTTTGCAAGGAATCTAACGTTACTTTTATTTCTTTCCATATTTTATCCATATTCAACACTCCTTAATTAATATCTTCATGATGTGGAAAATAAATGGGCGTTTTACTATAGCGATTGCTTTCAATTAAGCGGTTTTGGATTGCTTCAAAGTCACTCCATTTCCATTTCAATGAAAATTCTTCCACATCCGTTTCTGAAAGAAAATCAAGCCACTTGACATCAACAGAAGACGATAATTTTTTTAAGTATTTAACAATTACTAAACATTTTCCGTAATCAATTCCACGCTCACTATTCACTGGTATTGACACAATGTAATCCTTATCACTGAAGCGTTTATAACCGTCCTTGTAAATCATAATTTTTATATTATATACGAGGTCAGTTTGATGGCTGATGTTGTCATAATTATCTATAAAAGAAAGATTATTCGGATTTTCTAAATTCATTTGGAATATTAACTCAATCGCATTCTCTCGCTCTTGCCATTCAATAGCCCATTCACAATGAAAATAAGACTCCTCAATAAGTTGTTCAAACACATTTAATATATTTGCTCTATTCATTCATACACCACCTATTTAATCATTACATATTATGACTGATTTTCTAAGATAATTCAATTTAATTAACAACCACCAAGCTTATAATATGACATTAAAATTATTTGTTTTTTTCTCGCTATGTAGATATATTTTGTGAAAATATCATTTTACCCTTGTTATTCAAGACTTAACGCATTATAATGGATTAGCAATTTGTCTAATTTCATGGCATAATAAATGAAATTTAGTCTTTAAACTTAAACAAAATCGCTACTTTAGAGTTTTGCTTTGATATTTATTCAAAGTCATAGTAAACTTATAATGTGATTAATCTAAAGTGCCATTCTAATAAAAATATATAATATACGAGGTGAATATAATGGCAGAAAAAAACTTAACAGCAAAAGATATTTTGCAAAAAGAGTTTAATAAATCTGTTCGTGGATACAATACTGCTGAAGTTGATGAATATTTAGATAGTATCATCAGAGATTATGATTCTTTCCAAAAAGACGTAGTTTATTTAAAAAATGAAAACGAACGTCTCATCAGTAAAGTGGATGAATTAACTAAACAACTTGCTTTAGCTAAGAAAAGTACACCAAACTCTCCAGGGAGTGGCGTGACAAACTTTGATATCTTAAAACGCTTATCTAATTTAGAGAAGCATGTTTTCGGTTCGAAAATTGACAACACGGACAATACGATCGATTACTCTAAAGCAACAAAATATTAATAAATGACTGAGTAAATTTCGGATAATCGCGGTTATTAAATTAACTGAGGAAAGTCCATGCTCGCACAAGCTGAGATGCTTGTAGTGTTCGTGCTTAACGAAAAAATAAGTTAAGGTACCCTATTAGGTTAACGGCGAAAGAACTATCTAAGGCTTCGGCTATGATTTAGTAATTTGTAAAGTGCCACAGAGACGACGCTTATAGGAAACTATAAGATTGGAACGCGGTAAACCCCTCGAGCGAGCAACCCAAACATTGGTAGGGGCATTTCTTCGAGTAGTAAATGAACAAAAGAAGAGAACGATATTATTATCGTAGATAGATGATTATCCATTATCCCTAGTTCCTATGCTAGAGATAATGACAGGACATGGCTTATAGAAATTTACTTATTCATAGGATTATTTAATTGACTCTGGAATCAGAGTCTTTTTTTATGTAAACTTAAAGCGTAATAAATATTGGAGTGAAAATTATGAAAACTTATTCGTTATTAGCAACTTCAGCGGCTGGAATTGAAGCCCTTGTTGCTCGAGAATTAAAATCATTCGGTTACGAAACTCAAACTGAAAATGGACTGGTTCGTTTTGACGGAACTGCAAAAGATATTGCCTACGCTAACCTTTGGTTACGTACTGCAGATCGCGTAAAGATAATCTTTGGTGAATTTGATACAAAAACATTTGACGATTTATTCAACCAAACGTATGACTTACCTTGGGAAGATATTCTTCCGATGGATGCAGAATTTCCAGTAAGTGGAAAATCAATCAAATCAACATTACACAGTGTTCCTAATGTGCAACGTATTGTTAAAAAAGCCATTAGTAAGCGACTGATGGACTTCTATCACCGCCGTACTGACTTACCAGAAACTGGTGCCCTTTACCCGATTGAAGTAGCCATTAGAAAAGATCACGTCATGTTAACTTTAGATACAAGTGGATCAAGTTTATTTAAACGTGGGTACCGTGAACATAAGGGAACGGCTCCAATGAAGGAAAATATGGCAGCGGCGTTAGTTATGTTAACAACTTGGCATGATGACCGTCCTTTATATGACCCTACTTGTGGTTCAGGTACGATCCTTATTGAAGCAGCTTTAATGGGACATAACATTGCCCCTGGTTTGAAACGTGAATTTGCTGGTGAAAAATGGGATTTAATGAATGAACATTCAGATATCTGGGATAAAACACGTCAAGAAGCTAAAGAAGCAGCGGATTACGATAAAGAATTACAAATCTATGGTACTGATGTTGATGGACGGATGATTGAAATTGCGAAAGACAATGCACGCGAAGCAGGTGTCGGTGACTCCATCGAATTCAAGCAAATGCAATTATCTGATTACCGCCCTACAACTGATTATGGAATCTTAATTTCTAACCCTCCATATGGGGACCGTATGTTATCAGAAGAAGATGTCCAAAACATTTATCGCCAAATGGGTGAATTATATGAAACGATGCCTACTTGGAGTAAATACATCATCACAAGTGATGATAAATTCGAAGAATTTTATGGTAAGAAGGCTACTAAAAAACGTAAATTATATAATGGCCCATTGAAGGTAACCTACTATCAATACTGGGGAACGAAGTAACTCATACCCTTGTAGATTAACAAAAAGCTTGTTGACTGGCGTCTTGCTAAATCAACAAGTTTTTTTATAATTGCTCTAATTCTAATTCGGAATATCTTATATCCTTTGCTATCTTTCCTTCTTTTCTCAATGCTTGCCTAGCTAAGGAATCTGCGCCACGATTTTGAGCTTCAGGAATCCAATTAGCGAAAAATGTAGGCGAATCATTCAATGTTTTTAATATATAATCGAGTAACTTTTTATATTCTTTATTCTTAGCAAATTTTTTGTCTATGGATTGGATGACAATTTTACTATCTGACTGATACATGATAATCTGATTGATATCAAGATGTGTTTTAACAAAGTTTAAAGCACCGATTAATGCTAAAAACTCAGCCACATGGTTATCAACGACTTCAGATATATGTATTTTAATTAATTCTTGTTGTTTACCATGATTGATTTGGATTCCGATACCGGACTCTTGAGTTTTAGGATTAAAAGCAGCATCTGTACTTATTTTTATCATTTTTGACCTCTTATTCTTTTATGAAAGGAACTGACTATGACTGATATCACACCAATGCCTAATAATGCTGAAAATTATTATAGAAAAGCAAGCAACGCTCTAGAAAACAACCAATTCAATAAAGCGATTCAATACTTAGAAAGTAGTTATAATCTTGAATCTAACCCACTCGTTTTCACTGAATTAGTTAGATTATATATTGCTTTTAACAAGCAAGAACAGCTAACTAGATTATGGGAACAGGACCAATTTACATTGGATTTTATCTCACAATCCTCAGAGCTAACAAGTTTGTATGCCCAATCTCTACCGATTATGAGCCCAACGAGCGAAAGTTTAAATAAATTATATCAATTGAGAGATTCAATTCAAAGTTCAACTGCGACGACTGAATTAAATAAAGCCATTACAACCATTTCGGATTTATTAAATGTAAAGCAAGAAATAAATGCTTTAACAACTAAAGAAAGAATTGAGGCATATGCGAAACAGTTACTAGAGAAGTCCCATTTTGAAGTCTTATCTAAATTAAAACTCGTTTATCAAACTGATTTAGACAAGAATTTACCACTTCTGAAAGTACTTCTAAATGATGACAATCTTTTGAATTTTATTAAAAATGACATCTTACATTATATAATTATTAATGGTGAGTTTTTAGATATTGACTATACGTGGCTAAATGTAGAGAAGCATATCCAAACGAAACAGTTAAAGCCTTATACAAGTACGGACTTTTATCAAACAGGTATACGGATCATCGAAGATTATTTCTCACAAACTGATCCTCACTTTGCTAAACAAATTCTAGAATTGTTCAATTTGCATGCGATGGTTTTTTATCCTTTTTATGATGAGGCTATTTCAGATCCACAAAAATGGTTAAACTATACATTATTACAATTCGGCTTAGAAAATGAGATAATTGATATTCTTACAAAACAGGAAAAGGAGTATTACCAACTTGCTCAAGACGAATTAGCACAATTATTCCACGCGTAAATAAAGAGGCCCTCCACAATAAATGGAAGGCCTCTTTACTTATACTCTATCTAAATCTTAAAGAAATAAATTAAAGACATGCCTGACGATATTCAAGGCCTGCCTTTATTAATTTGTTGTCTTTACTTCTTCATATTCGAACATAATATCTTCGTCTTCCACTTGCTCTGGAAGCGATACAAACGATTCAATATCTTTGAAGTTTACAATTGTACGGTCTTCGCAAATATCACGCATCGTAATATCAGATTTACTCCAATATATCTCAACAACGGCACTATTAGTTAATAGTTTGATAATTATTCCGGTCATCTTACTATCTCTGAATTTAAACTCGATCTGATTACCAACTTCAGGACGAATTTTATCCTTTACACTTTCAATCTTGATAAGTCCTTTATCGTAATCAACGTCTAAAATCGCTGCAATACGGGATTTACTCGTACCTCTTCTTAGTTCACGCTCAATAATCTTACGTTCACTTGCTGTTACGTTTTCTGCACTCACGTTAATTCCCTCTTTCCTCGTTGACCTTAACGCTCACTAATACAATTATAACGTATTTTCAAATATATTGCTCACAATATGCTTTTTAGGTTTCACCAGTAATTAAAACGTCAATCGCTTGACCCAAAATCTCAATCTCTAATGGCAATTCTGGTCCATTATCCCCGTCGACGTTAGTAGTAATCGATTCATTATTGATTGACTCAATTTTAAATTTCTGGTCGGATAATCTGAAGATATTATCTGCATCTAAATTAGATAACCCAACCTCGAGTCCTGCTCGAATCGTACTTATTGGCGTATGTCCTTTTATTGCGGATAAGTAACCTTTACCGTCATTGTAATTGGCTCCTGGAACCATAAATTCAACGCCACCAATGCTGTTTGTTAGACCAACAAATAATAAATTTGTTTTAATATCTGTGGCCGTACCATCTGAAGCTGTCACTCGAACTTCATAACCTTTATCGGTAAAGAATGCTTTCATACCGTCTCTTACATAAGCAAGAGCGCCGAAGCGATTCTTATCATCTGAAGCTGTCGTCATTACTTCTTCCGCAATTGGTCCTAATGCAATTACATTAATAAATATACGATCATTTACTTTTCCAACATCTAATTTATCGATCGAAACAGTTTGAAAATCTTCAATCGCTTTTTTTGCGTTCATTTTATATCCCAATGCACGGCCTAAATCATTAACCGTCCCCATTGGAACAAAGCCAAATACCGGCTTATCTTGAGCTTCAATAATTCCATTTACCGTTTCTGACACTGTACCATCGCCACCTAAGCAAATGACTGTGTCAAATCCATCTTTTGTTGCATTTTTACTCCATTTTGTTGCATCGAATTCTTCTTCAGTAATTTTTATCTCAACTTTAGATTGATGATAATCTTCAAGAACATTCTTTAATTTTTGAGCATACTTTTCTCCATACCCTTTTCCTGCAACTGGGTTTGTTATTAACAATACGTTTTTCAGCATAAAATTCACCATCTTTGTGATATATTTATTATTATCTAAATAATATTATACCAATTTAGATAATAATTCACATCTATAATATGATTTTTCTATTACATTTATATGAATTTTAGCTAAAACCTGTTACCATTCTTGATTTAATAGTATAATATATATTCAGAAAACTGTAGTATGCAACTACAAGGAGGACAAATAATGAAGAAAGAATTTAAGGTGTTATTATACTATAAATACGAGACTATTGATGATCCTGAGCAGTTTAGAGAAGAGCATCTAGCCTTTTGTAAAAAAACTGGCCTAAAAGGACGTATTTTAGTTGGAACTGAAGGTATTAATGGAACTGTTTCTGGTACAATCGAACAAACAGAGAAATATAAAGAATTTTTACATTCTCTTCCAGGATTTGAGGACGTATGGTTCAAAGAAGATCCTGCTGATGACTATGCTCATAGTAAAATGTTTGTGCGTGTACGTGAAGAAATCGTTTCGTTAAACTTAGAGGATGACATCGATCCACTAACAACAACAGGTAAACATTTAAAACCAAAAGAATTCCGTGAAGCGCTAGAAGACGAAGATACCATTGTATTAGATACACGTAATGATTATGAATATGACTTAGGTCACTTTAAAGGTGCGCTTCGCCCTGAAATTCGTAACTTCCGTGAATTACCTGAATGGGTAATAAACAATAAAGAGAAATTCATGGACAAAAAAGTCGTTGTTTATTGTACAGGAGGCGTACGTTGTGAGAAGTTCTCTGGTTGGATGCTTCGCGAAGGTATCACAACAGAAATTGGCCAATTAGAAGGTGGAATTGATACATACAGTAAAGACCCAGAAACTCAAGGGGATTTATGGGAAGGTCAAATGTACGTCTTTGATGAGCGTATCTCAGTACCAATTAACCGCGTATCACCGACTATTGTTGGTAAAGATTACTATGACGGAACGCCTTGTGAACGTTATGTAAACTGTGCAAACCCAGATTGTAATAAACAAATATTAAGTTCAGAAGAAAATGAAGCAAAATATGTCCGTGGATGTTCACCAGAATGCCGTCGTCATCCGCGCAATCGTTTTGTAAGCGAGCATCATCTTACAACTTCTGAATGGCAAAATCGCTTAGAAGCCATTGGGGAATCTTTAGAGAATACCGAAACGGCTTAATAATAAATTTTAACAGGAAGATGGTGAATCAATGACTGATAAACATTCAAAAAATAATTCTAATGATAGTAAGTTTTTTGATATTTCATTTGACGAGCCTATTGAAGATAGCCACTCAAATCGTAAAGTTCCGTCTGAAGATACTAATGAATCAAATAACCATCCCTCTTCTAATAAGTGGGATAACTTTTATGATGATTTTCAAGAGGAACAACAAGAACGCTATTCTGATATTCGGAAGGAAAGCTCTTCTAACTCGGACTTTAATAAAGAAAATACATCACCCGATAATAAATTCGATCCGAATAAATCAAGTTTAATGATAAACCGGTCAATTAAACGGGTTCAAAAGTTATTTAGCGAAACAAATGAAGCGCCCTCTTCTACTTATTCAGATATTAAATCAGCGAAAAGCCGAGATTTAAATGAACGAGCCAAAAGAGCCTCTCTTAACACAAGCAACATTCCGTTAAGAGATGATGCAATCAAACGAAATATTGTAAGAGAACGCAGAGAATCAGAACTCAATGATCAGCTTTATTCTGATAAAAGTGCCTATAAGCCAGTCTTTTCATTATCTGATACAGAAGATAATAAAGAGGAGCCGTTGAATAATAACTCAACACACAATGCGGCTTCTGATCTCCCAAGTCCTGATCGATTATTAGCTGAACGAGAACGACGTCGTAAAGAAAGAATCACACAACTTGAAAGTATGAGTTCGGACAAAGAAATTGAAGATTCGTATCAAACAACTAAGTCACCGTCAGCTTCAACAAACGACAATCATGACGATTCTAAGGATACTGATAACAAACCAATTGTTCCAGTAATGCCTATACCTCAAGTGATTGACCCTACTCCACTTGCGGGTGAAGCAAATGTACCTGATTCTGAGTCTCGAATCCGAACAAATGACTTTGATGATGTTGAAAAGCAAGCTAAGATAGATGACGCTGAGCAATTTGAAAGTCAATCAGATGAACACTGGGCTGATTCAATGGATTCAATACATGTGTTCAACCCTAATGATGAAACCGTATCAGCCGCTCCCTTAGGTCAAAGCATTGAAAATCCCGCTGGGACTGCGGCATTAGCCGGAGGGGTTGCTGCAAGTACGGACTTTGATGATGAAACTGATGAAGAGGCAATCGATCCTAAACAACACAAACGTCAAAAGAAAAAAGATAAATACTCATTAAAAAACTTTTCATTAAAAGAAAAAACATTTTTTGGTATTAATGTTACTTTCAATGTTATTAAACGATTAATTATGTATTTAATTATTATCATCGTCTTAACAGGAGCACTCATTGGTGGTACAGGTATCGGATTCTTTGCGAATCTTGTAGCAAATACGCCCCCTCCTAATGAACGAGAGATGGCAGAGCAGATTAATCGTCTAGATCAACAAAGTACATTGTATTATGCTGACGGAAACCCAATTGCCAATGTCCGGACAGATATTGTTCGTTCTGTTGCAAATCTAAACGATATTTCAAATTATATTGTCGATGGTTTTATTGCAACTGAGGATGAATATTTTGCAGAACATCCGGGAATTGTTCCAAAAGCATTGCTTCGTGCTGTTCTCCAAACTTTCTTAACGGGTTCGGGTACAGGTGGTTCAACGCTAACACAGCAATTAGTTAAGCAACAAATGCTAACAAATGATGTCACTTTCTTTAGAAAAGCGAATGAAATTCTTTTAGCTTTAAGATTAGAAAACTATTTTACTAAAGAAGAAATATTAACGGCTTACTTAAATGTGTCTCCTTTTGGTAGAAATAACAACGGAGATAATGTGGCTGGTATTGTAGAAGCAGCCGAGGGTATTTTTGGTGTAGCACCTGAGGATGTTACTTTAAATCAAGCCGCATTCTTAGTCGGTCTTCCTCAAGACCCGTATACTTATACTCCTTACGATCAAAATGGAGAAATCCGTGACGAGGCTTCCCTTCAATTTGGTATCGAACGAATGAATGAAGTTTTATATCGTATGTATCGTGCTGAAAAAATTACTAAAGACGAATATGAAACAGCCATTGCTTATGATATTACTCAAGACTTCTTGCCACCCGAGCCGCGTGAAGAAATTCGTCAATCATACTTATATCAAGCGGTTATGAATGGTGCCATTGAGGAACTTATGTTATTGAACATTCAAGACGATGGATACTCATGGAAGCAAGTCTATAGTGATGACGAATGGTACAATGAATATTACTTTGCGGCTGAAGAACAGTTACGTACTGGGGGTTACCGCGTATATTCTACAATCGATAAAGAAATTTATGACCAACTCCAAGAGTCAGCTAGAGCCTATGAGGATCAGCTTGGTGCGGTTTATGATGGTGTCTACACTGACCCTGAGACTGGTGTGGAAACATACTATGTGGAAGAAGTTCAAACTGGTTTAGTTGCAATTGATAACAATACAGGTGCGGTCCTTGGATTCGTAGCGGGAACTGATTTTGAGAATAACCAAATTGACCACGCTTTCCAAATGCGTCGCTCACCAGGTTCAACCATTAAACCGCTGGCCGTTTACGGACCTGCAGTGGAGAACAATATCATTAACCCTTCTACAGTTATTCCGGATACAGCTTTTGTAGAAACTTATGAAGATGGTTCAACTTGGGCACCAACGAACTATGGTAGTGTTGTGAGTGATACATTAATGACCGCTCGAACTGCCCTATTAAGATCAGATAATATACCTGCGGTTCGTATTTATGACGAATTGCGTTCTCAAGGTATTCCTATCATTGATTATCTTGAGCGCATGGGCTTCAATACTATTGACTCATATACTGAAGAAGATACAAACAACTTAGCCTTTTCTCTAGGTGGTGTGACTACTGGTCCTACTGTTCTAGAAGAAACACGTGCTTTCTCAACGTTTGCTAACGGTGGAGAGTACGTAGACGGTCACTATATTGAACGTATCGAGGATGCTTTTGGTAATGTTGTATTCCAACAAAACGAAACTCCAACACGTGTATTCTCGGAAGATACGAATTATATAATGATTGATATGTTACGAGATACTATGACTGAAGGTACCGGACGTACAGCGAATGAATACATGAATGTGCCAGGTGACTGGATTGCAAAATCAGGTATTAGTGAAAACTCTAAAGATATATGGTTTATTGCTTCCACCCCATCGATTACAATTGGTTCTTGGATTGGTTATGATTCAAGATATGCTGATTATACGATTGATGTGAATGATGGTTTTGACCGTGAAAGTGTTCGTAGTCAAATTTATTGGTCTCGTATTGTAAATGATTTATATGAACTTCGCCCAGAAATTTTCGGTACGGAAGAAACTTTCGTCCAACCTGATTCTGTCCGAGAACAAACTGTTCTAGAACAAACGGGTACACTTCCAGGTAGATTTACTTACAATAGCAATACTTATCAGTTAACTGGACCAACGAAGACAGAGCTATTCAAGGTTTCTAACCCCGCACCTGAGTTAACTTTTGACTTTATGTTAGGAGCTACTGAAGAAGATCTTGCTCGATTCTGGAATAATGTTCGTTCAACTCAAGAGCAACAAAGAAGACAGCAACAGCAACAGCAGCAGCAACAATCATCACAAGAAAGTGTTGAAAGTAATGAAGGCGATGAAAGTAATCAGGATGAATCTACTGAAGATGAAACAACAGAGAATCCAGATGAAAATAATAACCCAAGCAATGAGGAACAACCGGCAGAGTCAACACCGGAAAGTTAATAATCAAGAAAAGACACTGAGTACTACTTTATTAGTAGTTTTCTCAGCGTCTTTTTATTATATTTGAATTATATTACATTCTGTTCTAACGCAATAACGCTCTATTTAAGACATGTTGTTAATTGTTTAACCTTCTATCTATTCAGAAGACAAATAGGCTGTCATAGTCAAATTTCTTTGATTCACCTCATATAACAATCAAACTAATGAAAATAGTCCCACTAAACTGTTAACTAAACAATTTAGTGGGATTTTTTTCATAAACATTTAAATTTAGTCTGTGTGTAATGTTGATCCACGATGTTTGATCTTATATGGTAAGATGACTTGTTTCTCTTCAACTTCTTCATTACTCATAATTTTAGTTAACAGACGCATCGCAACCGCACCAATATCATATAAAGGTTGTTGGATACTTGTTAATTTTGGTCGTACAATTTCGGTAACGATTGAATTATCACTTGTAATCACTTCTAAGTCTTCAGGTACTTTAAAGCCTGCGTCTAAAGCAGCGTTCATTAATGCCGCAGCAAATGTATCTTCTTTAACGATAACACTATCTGCTTTAAGCGTTTGTAGTTCTTCTAACACTTTATCTGCATCTGTATATCTTAGTGCTTGTTGGATAACTAAATCTTCATCAAACTCTACACCTTTTTCTTCATATGCAACTTTAAATCCTTCTAAGCGATGTTGAGACGTTAATAATTCTGGCTCATCAGTCACTAAAACAACGCGACGTCCGTGTTCTAATAATTCTGCTGTGATTTCTTTTGTAGCAACCGTGTGATCAATATTCACACTATAATATTCAGGGTTGTTAACTAAAGTACCAGCAAAAACAACAGGGGTAGAAGTACGTTCGATTTCTTTACGGATAAACTCTGAAACATTTTGTCCCATAAAGATAATTCCATCTACTTGATTCGCAAGTAATGTATTAAATACTTGTACTTCCTTCTCTTGACTCTCATCGGAGTTTGCTAAGATAATGTTATATTTGTACATTGATGCAATATCATCTATTCCTCGAGCTAAAGATGAGAAGAATAAATTTGTTACACTTGGTAAAATAACTCCAACTGTCGTCGTTTTTTTACTTGCTAAACCACGAGCTACAGCATTTGGTCGATAATCTAATCTTTCAATGACTTCTGAAACCTTTTTGCGTGTACTAGGTTTAACATTCGGATTACCATTGACAACACGAGATACCGTTGCCATAGAAACCCCTGCTTCACGAGCGACATCATATATTGTAATTGTTTGTTTTTCCATAGGGCTAACCTTCTTTCAAATAAGTATCTACTTGTTGTAAATTTATCACAATTCATTTTTTATTGCAAGCGTTTTATTTCCAGTGAATTACGATTTAAGCAATGTTTTTATGAAAATGATATAAATATACCCAAGACTATATGTTCCTATATTTTCATGAAAATGTCAATAAAAAATGTGAATAATACATTAAATTGGTTCTACAATAAATAGGGTTGATGACAAAAATTAAAATATCATCAACCCTATCTTTGTGTCTTCTAAAAGACGCAGATATTCGTTATATTAAAAGTACCACCAAATAACATAAGGAGAATATCTACGCATGAACCATTTTATCCAAAAAACCTTTCAATTAAAAGA